>NZ_VOYW01000070.1:0-7816 GCF_013420085.1 Acinetobacter sp. YH12027 | reverse complement strand
GGCCAGGCCTCAGCATTTTATTATGGTGATCCCCTGGGCGAAATGCGCCTGGTAAGCAGAGTTTTTGAAATGTAAGGCCTTTGAATAAGACAAAAGGCTGCCTCATCGCTAACTTTGCAACAGTGCCTCGCGGTCGGACTGCAAGTGATCTTGAAGCCACGGGCCCGTCCCACCCCGACATGGACCTCGATGCCCGAACGGACGTTAGATTTCGAGTTCTAGGCGTTCTGCGATGAAGGTTGGATCCCAGCCGGGATTGAAAGTGTCGACGTGGGTGAATCCGAGCCGCTCGTATAGGCCACGCAGGTTCGGGTGGCAGTCGAGCCGCAGCTTGGCGCACCCCTGCGTTCGCGCGGCATGGCGGCAAGCCTCGATCAGCGCGGAGCTGACACCCCGGCCCGCATGTGTCCGTCGCACCGCGAGCTTGTGCAGATATGCGGCCTCCCCCTTGAGGGCGTCGGGCCAGAACTCGGGATCCTCGGCCGACAAGGTGCAACAGCCGACGATGCCGTCGCTGCAACTCGCGACTAGGAGCTCGGATCTCAGGACGAAGGTCTCCGCGAATGTCCGGTCGATCCGCGCGACGTCCCAGGCGGGCGTTCCCTTGGCGGACATCCACGCCGCAGCGTCGTGCATCAGCCGCACAACCTCGTCGATATCACCCGAGCAGGCGACCCGAACGTTCGGAGGCTCCTCGCTGTCCATTCGCTCCCCTGGCGCGGTATGAACCGCCGCCTCATAGTGCAGTTTGATCCTGACGAGCCCAGCATGTCTGCGCCCACCTTCGCGGAACCTGACCAGGGTCCGCTAGCGGGCGGCCGGAAGGTGAATGCTAGGCATGATCTAACCCTCGGTCTCTGGCGTCGCGACTGCGAAATTTCGCGAGGGTTTCCGAGAAGGTGATTGCGCTTCGCAGATCTCCAGGCGCGTGGGTGCGGACGTAGTCAGCGCCATTGCCGATCGCGTGAAGTTCCGCCGCAAGGCTCGCTGGACCCAGATCCTTTACAGGAAGGCCAACGGTGGCGCCCAAGAAGGATTTCCGCGACACCGAGACCAATAGCGGAAGCCCCAACGCCGACTTCAGCTTTTGAAGGTTCGACAGCACGTGCAGCGATGTTTCCGGTGCGGGGCTCAAGAAAAATCCCATCCCCGGATCGAGGATGAGCCGGTCGGCAGCGACCCCGCTCCGTCGCAAGGCGGAAACCCGCGCCTCGAAGAACCGCACAATCTCGTCGAGCGCGTCTTCGGGTCGAAGGTGACCGGTGCGGGTGGCGATGCCATCCCGCTGCGCTGAGTGCATAACCACCAGCCTGCAGTCCGCCTCAGCAATATCGGGATAGAGCGCAGGGTCAGGAAATCCTTGGATATCGTTCAGGTAGCCCACGCCGCGCTTGAGCGCATAGCGCTGGGTTTCCGGTTGGAAGCTGTCGATTGAAACACGGTGCATCTGATCGGACAGGGCGTCTAAGAGCGGCGCAATACGTCTGATCTCATCGGCCGGCGATACAGGCCTCGCGTCCGGATGGCTGGCGGCCGGTCCGACATCCACGACGTCTGATCCGACTCGCAGCATTTCGATCGCCGCGGTGACAGCGCCGGCGGGGTCTAGCCGCCGGCTCTCATCGAAGAAGGAGTCCTCGGTGAGATTCAGAATGCCGAACACCGTCACCATGGCGTCGGCCTCCGCAGCGACTTCCACGATGGGGATCGGGCGAGCAAAAAGGCAGCAATTATGAGCCCCATACCTACAAAGCCCCACGCATCAAGCTTTTGCCCATGAAGCAACCAGGCAATGGCTGTAATTATGACGACGCCGAGTCCCGACCAGACTGCATAAGCAACACCGACAGGGATGGATTTCAGAACCAGAGAAAGAAAATAAAATGCGATGCCATAACCGATTATGACAACGGCGGACAGGGGGCAAGCTTAGTAAAGCCCTCGCTAGATTTTAATGCGGATGTTGCGATTACTTCGCCAACTATTGCGATAACAAGAAAAAGCCAGCCTTTCATGATATATCTCCCAATTTGTGTAGGGCTTATTATGCACGCTTAAAAATAATAAAAGCAGACTTGACCTGATAGTTTGGCTGTGAGCAATTATGTGCTTAGTGCATCTAACGCTTGAGTTAAGCCGCGCCGCGAAGCGGCGTCGGCTTGAACGAATTGTTAGACATTATTTGCCGACTACCTTGGTGATCTCGCCTTTCACGTAGTGAACAAATTCTTCCAACTGATCTGCGCGGGAGGCCAAGCGATCTTCTTCTTGTCCAAGATAAGCCTGTCTAGCTTCAAGTATGACGGGCTGATACTGGGCCGGCAGGCGCTCCATTGCCCAGTCGGCAGCGACATCCTTCGGCGCGATTTTGCCGGTTACTGCGCTGTACCAAATGCGGGACAACGTAAGCACTACATTTCGCTCATCGCCAGCCCAGTCGGGCGGCGAGTTCCATAGCGTTAAGGTTTCATTTAGCGCCTCAAATAGATCCTGTTCAGGAACCGGATCAAAGAGTTCCTCCGCCGCTGGACCTACCAAGGCAACGCTATGTTCTCTTGCTTTTGTCAGCAAGATAGCCAGATCAATGTCGATCGTGGCTGGCTCGAAGATACCTGCAAGAATGTCATTGCGCTGCCATTCTCCAAATTGCAGTTCGCGCTTAGCTGGATAACGCCACGGAATGATGTCGTCGTGCACAACAATGGTGACTTCTACAGCGCGGAGAATCTCGCTCTCTCCAGGGGAAGCCGAAGTTTCCAAAAGGTCGTTGATCAAAGCTCGCCGCGTTGTTTCATCAAGCCTTACGGTCACCGTAACCAGCAAATCAATATCACTGTGTGGCTTCAGGCCGCCATCCACTGCGGAGCCGTACAAATGTACGGCCAGCAACGTCGGTTCGAGATGGCGCTCGATGACGCCAACTACCTCTGATAGTTGAGTCGATACTTCGGCGATCACCGCTTCCCTCATGATGTTTAACGCCTGAGCTCAGCCGACCGAAACCGCGTAGCGGTTTTGGGTCGGCTGCAGCGATTTGTTGGGCGATAGCTTGCCACATTCTCTCAACGATTGGGATTTGATGTACTTTCCGCACTTTGTAGCGCGACCACATCATGCTCCCCCTGGCCGCGAGAGCCCTTCACTCGGGAAACACAAGACAGACCGAGCACGACTGTTGCAAGGGTCAAACAGTACACGACAACCGGCCAAGCCGTGTTGCGCGGCAACAGCGAAATGATCAACGTTCCGATGCTTCCTAGCAGTACACCGCCCAAGCAGAAGTAGACTGCCGTGACCGTTCCAGCAACATGGTCGAATCCTCGAAGAGCGCCATTGGGCGCCACAGATACCGCTGTGGCGACACCAATACCCACTAGCCACATTGGAGCAATAAAGCCTAACACGGACTGCAAAGCCCATATTTCGGTGATGGCAAGCAATACTGCTCCAGCTATCAGGCATCCCATTCCCATTCGCAAGACACTTGGGCTGCCCCACTTGGGTATCACACGCCCCATAAAACGAGCCGTAAACACCATGGCAATTGCCACTGTGGCGAACAGCAGGCTGAAGCCAAGCTGAGACACACCTTGCCTGCCCATCATTAGTCCGGGCGCAATGGAGAAAAAGACGAAGAAGCTACCCATTCCAGCGGCGTAACACAACGTGTACAACCAGAAGTTCAGGCACTTAACGGGGAGTAGCAGCTGCGACCATTGCAAGCCCGCAACTCGTTGCACCCGGGTTTCAGGCCAGAATCGCCACGCTGCTGCAGATGCAGCGATCATGCCCAAACCTAGAAACGCAAAGATAGCCCGCCACCCAAGCCACATGTCGACGAGCGCTCCGAGCAATGGGCCTACCGCCGGGACTATGGCCAGCATGGATCCGAGTATGCCGTAAATGACATTACTTTCCTCGCGACCTGCGTAAATGTCACGTACTGTTGCAAATGTGGAAACAAGGCACGCCGAGGCACCACAAGCCTGAAGAATCCGAAGCCCCAGAAAGACTTCAGCCGATGACGTAAGAGCGAGGCCCATTGACGCCACAACGTAGGCGAGGCCACCTCCCAGTAGAACGGGGCGGCGCCCCAGTCGGTCCGATAGCGGTCCAAACAAGAGCTGACCGGCACCAATCATGACCAAGTACGTTGTCAGCGTAAGCTGAATTGTGCTCGCTGTCGTACCAAGCGCGTTTGGCATAAACGGCACTGCTGGCAAGTACATGTCCATGCCGAGTGATGCCAATAAATCGAACGGTGATAACAACAACACCGTGGCGGCAAGGGAGTACCGCCAACTAAAGTTTTTTGAGCGCACGAAACCATCTCCTTGAACAAAGGATTTGGCGGCGCTCCCGTAGAGCAAAAGGATTCATGAGAACGCCGCAACAACCGAAAAATGAAGGTTGCTGCGGCTTACTTGTCTGCGTTCTTGGAAGTGCTCATCTGCTGACTATCTCATGATTAAATTTGAATCGTAACAACTTTCAAGCAACTCTGCAAGGAGCCTTATTGTGCGCCCAACGCCGGAGTTAAGCCGCCGCGCGTAGCGCGGTCGGCTTGAACGAATTGTTAGACATCATTTACCAACTGACTTGATGATCTCGCCTTTCACAAAGCGAATAAATTCTTCCAAGTGATCTGCGCGTGAGGCCAAGTGATCTTCTTTTTGTCCCAGATAAGCTTGCTTAGCTTCAAGTAAGACGGGCTGATACTGGGCAGGTAGGCGTTTTATTGCCCAGTCGGCAGCGACATCCTTCGGCGCGATTTTGCCGGTTATTGCGCTGTACCAAATGCGGGACAACGTAAGCACTACATTTCGCTCATCGCCGGCCCAGTCGGGCTGCGAGTTCCATAGCTTCAAGGTTTCCCTCAGCGCCTCGAATAGATCCTGTTCAGGAACCGGGTCAAAGAATTCCTCCGCTGCCGGACCTACCAAGGCAACGCTATGTTCTCTTGCTTTTGTAAGCAGGATAGCTAGATCAATGTCGATCATGGCTGGCTCGAAGATACCCGCAAGAATGTCATTGCGCTGCCATTCTCCAAATTGCAGCTCGCGCTTAGCCGGATAACGCCACGGGATGATGTCGTCATGCACGACAAGGGTGACTTCTATAGCGCGGAGCGTCTCGCTCTCGCCAGGGAAAGCCGAAGCCTCCATAAGGTCATTGAGCAATGCTCGCCGCGTCGTTTCATCAAGCTTTACGGCCACAGTAACCAACAAATCAATATCGCTGTATGGCTTCAGGCCGCCATCCACTGCGGAGCCGTACAAATGCACGGCCAGCAACGTTGATTCCAGATGGCGCTCAATGACGCTTAGCACCTCTGATAGTTGGTTCGAAATTTCGATGGTCACCGCTACCCTCATGATGTCTAACGCCGCCATAAGTTGCGGCTTTGGAGTTGATTGTTTTGTGGTAGCGTAGCGTTAAACCACAAAACAAGCGACGGAAAAGCCGTCAACTTGATGGCCTTGTTAGCCTTATCAGCGCGACTGTGATGTATAAACGTCAAAAATTGAATGACCAATTTTAACAATCGCATCATTTCGCTCTGCCATTGAAGCCTGTGTTTGAGCTAGATAGATGCTCACAATAATTGGGGCTTGATGCTCACTCCACACAACTGCTGTAATACTCCGAGCACCAAATCCGCCAGCACCTGAGCGATCCGCAATGTTCCATCCCGCCGGCAATACTGAACGTAGTAAATTACCAGTGACTTGATTGTTCACCATCCAAGACTCTAATTTTTTCTGGTTCATTTCAGATAGCGCGGAACCAAATAAAAATTTATTCAAAGTACTGGCTATTGCCTTAGGAGTTGTCGTATCCCTCAAATCACCGAGCTTACCTTCATTTAAATCAGGCTCAATACGGTCTAGACGAGTCTCTTTGTCCCCAATTTGTCTTAAAAAATCAGTAACGCCTTTGGGGCCACCTACAGCACTTAGGATGATATTTGCCGCAGTATTATCACTTGTAGTCATAGTTGCGAAGCACGCATCATCGAGTGTGATTGCCTGCCCTACTTGCTTTTCTATTACAGGGGAATAGGTCACAAGATCTGCTTTCTTAATCTCGACTGTACTATTGGGATTAACTTTTCCTTGCTCAGCATCATATAGTAATTTAGCGCAAGCTATTGTTTTAAAAGTACTTGTTAACGGGAAGCGCTGATTGCCATTGTAATCCCAATATTCTCCATTTTGAGTATCAAGAACGGAAACACCTATACGAGCAGAAAGAGAAACTTCAATTGCCTTAACGTCTTGTTCAACTTGCTGAAACTTTGAACTACTTGCAAAAACCACGGATGGTATTAAAAGCGAAAATGCCAATAAAAACTTCATGTAAGTAACCCCATAATTTTGATTGTCACACATTTTATATAAAAGCATGAGGCTCCATAATATGGCTAACGCCCGCCTCAACTGCCGGAGGTTAATGGCGCCTTTTTTGCAGCTCCACCGCAAAAAAAGGTGACAGTAACCGGAGGTCAGATTGCAGGCGCTTGTTAACTCTTTTGCCAGATTTGATAACAATAGTTAATGTTAGACTCGAAATCTTGCTCAAATACCAACTTGAATGTATCTGGGATTTCAGGAAAAACTATGTCTCCATCTCGCTCGATGTCGACTGTTGAAATATGCAAAGTATCTACTTTGGAAATCAAGCTTTTGTATATTTCACCACCACCAGAAACGATAACATGATCCGTGATTTCCTCTAAATTTATTAAGGCATCCTGAATTGAGGAGAAAACCATTACACCCTCATCATTCGTAGAAAAATTAGAGCGAGTTACAACTGCATACTTTCGATTTGGGAGAGCGCCCATTGACTCAAAAGTTTTGCGTCCAACTAAAAGCCATTGATTATATGTAATTGCCTTAAATAGAAGTTGCTCGCCTTTGGCGCTCCATGGAATATCTGGTCCATTACCGATAATACCGTTCTTCGACTTGGCAGCCATTAGTGATAACTTCACGATTTCTCCCTCGAGTTAACTTTGTTTTAGGGCGACTGCCCTGCTGCGTAACATCGTTGCTGCTCCATAACATCAAACATCGACCCACGGCGTAACGCGCTTGCTGCTTGGATGCCCGAGGCATAGACTGTACAAAAAAACAGTCATAACAAGCCATGAAAACCGCCACTGCGCCGTTACCACCGCTGCGTTCGGTCAAGGTTCTGGACCAGTTGCGTGAGCGCATACGCTACTTGCATTACAGCTTACCAACCGAACAGGCTTATGTCCACTGGGTTCGTGCCTTCATCCGTTTCCACGGTGTGCGTCACCCGGCAACCTTGGGCAGCAGCGAAGTCGAGGCATTTCTGTCCTGGCTGGCGAACGAGCGCAAGGTTTCGGTCTCCACGCATCGTCAGGCATTGGCGGCCTTGCTGTTCTTCTACGGCAAGGTGCTGTGCACGGATCTGCCCTGGCTTCAGGAGATCGGAAGACCTCGGCCGTCGCGGCGCTTGCCGGTGGTGCTGACCCCGGATGAAGTGGTTCGCATCCTCGGTTTTCTGGAAGGCGAGCATCGTTTGTTCGCCCAGCTTCTGTATGGAACGGGCATGCGGATCAGTGAGGGTTTGCAACTGCGGGTCAAGGATCTGGATTTCGATCACGGCACGATCATCGTGCGGGAGGGCAAGGGCTCCAAGGATCGGGCCTTGATGTGGCACTGTTGCAAAGTTAGCGATGAGGCAGCCTTTTGTCTTATTCAAAGGCCTTACATTTCAAAAACTCTGCTTACCAGGCGCATTTCGCCCAGGGGATCACCATAATAAAATGCTGAGGCCTGGC
>NZ_VOYW01000069.1:0-8355 GCF_013420085.1 Acinetobacter sp. YH12027 | reverse complement strand
TGTTCAAATGGCTATTCTACGTTTGATTGGTTTTGGAAAAAAAGAAGAATTTAAGAAAGTGCTAGCAATTTTAAGAAAGAAAAAGCCTGATAGGACAAGGATCCTATGAAATTTGTCGTGTACAGAGGCATTTTTTATAAATTTTTAGCAAATAGTCGATATTTAATTAAGTAAATTTCTTATATCTAGCAAATCTTTTTCAGCGCTTTTAAATCTAATAAAAGTAGCTTTGATTATTTATTGATCATTAGTCTACTTTTCTTCCTCAAAGCACATCATTTTTTTCTGTCATCACACCTATTCAAGCTTTATAGACATTTTTTTGCGTGCATTTTTATATTTCCAAGCATTTTTTAACGTTCAAATGCTAAATGTTGCATGACTTCCAAGATGACTTGTTGCTTTCCACGGAAATCCTCGGCAGAAAATAGCAGCTTGGCACGTCGAGGGAGTTGTTCTCGTACCAATGCAAATAGTTGGTACTGTGCTGCGATATCCAAATCATGTAATTGTTGCTGCGCCTCACAAAATAATGCTCGCTTATACTGTGTGGTTTGGTGATCAAATAAATATCTCAAGATTCGATCAATCTGTTCATCATGATTATCGGTATTGTAATACGCCATGTTGTTGCTCTTTTTTGATTTTTGACCATTGTTCCATAAGGCCTGTTTTTGCAAAAATCATTTTAATTACATGCTTAGTCATTTTTGCTGATAAAAATACAGCCTATTTTATTTGAATAATCACTATTAACGATCACAGTCATAAAAAGCCACTATTTTTGGGCTTTAGACGCATAGAGCGCAGGCTGCGTTTTACGTACACTCTTTTTATTTTTTAGGTGCAGGATGCCAACACAGTTTTTTCCACGCTTATTCTTACTATTAGGCGGATTAGGATTTTTGGCTTTTGGTGTCGTACTCTCTATACATTCAAATTTAGGGACATCCCCTATTTCCTCGGTGCCCTATAGCTTTAGCTATATCTTTCCTCTCACCGTCGGCACATTAACAGTATTAATGCATATCGTCATGATCCTGCTGCAAATGCTGATCTTAAAATCACGCTTTCAATGGATACAGTGGCTGCAATTACCCGTGGGAATTTTGTTTGGTGCATTTATTGACGGTTTAATGTGGCTGACCCAAGGCTGGAGCATAGAAAGTTACCCACTTCAACTCCTGGCTTGCTTGGCAAGTTGCCTGATTACTGCTTTAGGTGTGAGCTTAGTGGTCAAAGCCAGTCTAGTCTTCTTGGCCGCAGAAGGCCTCTATCAAGCCATTGCTGTTCGTTATCGCCTTGATTTTGGCAATTGTAAGACCTATGGCGACATTCTCTTGGTCAGTATTGCAGTTATCAGTAGTTGGCTGGTCTTACATCAAGTCATCGGAGTACGTGAAGGCACCATTATTACCGCACTTTTAGTGGGGACTTTAGTCAAGCGGATTTTACCTAAATTAAGCTTCATTCAATTTGGCTCTAAGCCCTAAAACCAAGCTCCATGAACATCTATCTGAGTAAAGACATTTTAAAGCTCGATTGAATCGGGCTTTTTTTCTGGCGCGATTAAAGTCTTTAATACAGAAATGAATGTGATTTTTGAAAGGAATAGCTCAATTTTACAAATAAAAAAGGGAAAGATCTCTCCCAAAATCTTTCCCTTAGAATTGAATCTTTAGTCGATCCATCGTGTAGTTATTATAGTTATTTGTTAACTCACTAAAAAAAGAGTCCCTTGGGGAAGAGACTTATAAAAAGTGGAGTTATCGTTATGTACCCTCTAGATGGTATATATCTCTCTAGATGAATAAATCTTATACATAAAATTCAAGAAATGCAACACATTTGGAAAAATTTAAGTGTTGTTTTTATAAGGTTTTTTTTGAATTTGCTTATTTATATTATTAATATATTAATTGGTAAAAAAAAGCAGGCCGAAGCCTGCTTTTAATTCAATAACTTAACTAAAAATTCAAGAATTTATTAGTCGGTAAAAGTTACTTTTGCGATCGCTTTTTTGCTCGCTTGGATAATCAAAGTTTTGTTTTCTGACACAGCATAACCTGCATCAACCACTTCCCAATCCACTTTCACTGCACCACGACCAATTGCATCTTTTGCTTGAGCTGCATTTTTAGTCAAACCCGCTTCACGCAAAATAGAAGTAATGAAAATCTCACCACCAAATGCGCCACGAGAAATAGTCACTTCTGGTGTACCTTCTGGAAGTTCACCTTCAGTAATCAAGTTGCCTGCACCTTTGTGCGCATTTGCCGCAGCTTCTGCGCCATGGAAACGCTCAACCAATTCAAGTGCAAGAATTTTCTTCACTTCTTGTGGATTACGACCTTCAGCCACTTCTTTAAGCAACTGTTGAATTTCTTCAATCGATTTAAAGCTCAACAAGTCAAAGTAACGTTCGATCAAATCATCTGGCATTGAAAGCACTTTTTGGTACATCGCACCCGGTGCATCAAATACGGCAATATAGTTACCCAAAGATTTAGACATTTTATTTACGCCATCTAAACCTTCAAGAATTGGCACAGTAATGCACACTTGAGATTCTTGATCATAACGGCTTTGTAATGTACGACCCATCAGCAAGTTAAAGGTTTGGTCTGTACCACCCAACTCTACATCCGCTTCTAGCGCAACTGAGTCATAACCTTGCACCAATGGATATAAAAATTCGTGAATCGCAATTGGTTGATGGCTGTTATAACGTTTAGTGAAGTCATCACGTTCCAACATACGTGCCACAGTTTGCTGTGAAGCCAACTGAATCAAGTCAGCAGCAGTTTTTTGACCAAACCACTCTGAGTTAAACACAACTTTAGTTTTCGCAGGATCAAGAATCTTAAACACTTGTTCTTGATAAGTTTTAGCATTTTCTAAAACTTTTTCACGTGACAACGGTGGACGCGTAGCGCTCTTACCCGTTGGGTCACCGATCATGGCTGTATAGTCACCAATCAGGAAGTAAACTTCATGACCTAAATCTTGGAAAACTTTTAATTTATTAATCAGAACCGTATGACCTAAATGTAAATCAGGTGCAGTCGGGTCAAAACCCGCTTTAATTTTTAATGGGCGATTCTGCTTTAATTTCTTAAGAAGATCTTCTTCAGAAATAATCTCATGTGTGCCTCGTTGGATGAGGGCAAGTTGTTCTTCAGCCGGCAGGAAATTTGACATCACAAAATCCAAATAGATCAGTTATACAATTTGTGCGATATACTAACACTTTTTCAGCACATTGCAGGCTTAAGAATCATCATGACAGCGATCTACATTGGGGTAATGACCGGCACGAGCATGGATGGTGTCGATATTGTTGCTGCTTCTTTTGATCCTTTAGAGATTCATGCGACGCTCACACTTCCCTTTGACCCAGACCTTCGTGATGAACTGATGGCCCTCACCTTGCCTGATGATAACGAAATTGATCGCATGGGTAAGGCAGACGTTGCTTTAGCTCAAATGATCGGTCATGGCATCAATGAGTTGATCGAGAAGAATGAGCTAGATCGTAGTCAAATCAAGGCGATTGGCTCGCATGGACAAACCATCCGTCATCGCCCTGAACATGGTTTTACCCTACAAATTGGCGACCCAAACATTATCACCGAACTCACTAAAATCCCGGTGATTTCAGACTTCCGCCGCCGTGATATGGCTGCAGGCGGTCAAGGCGCACCTTTAGTTCCTGCGTTTCATCAAGCGCTTTTCCAACATGATACTATTCACCGTGTGATTTTAAACTTGGGCGGAATTGCCAATGTCAGCATGTTACCTGCAGGCAAACCTGAAGATGTCTATGGCTTTGATACAGGCCCTGCCAACATTTTAATGGATGCTTGGTGCGAACGTTATACTGGTCAGCCCTATGATGAAAATGGCAACTGGGCAGCTTATGGTCAACCTATTCGCAGTCTGCTCGACCGCTTACAAGCGCATGAGTTTTTCTCTAAGGAACCACCTAAAAGCACAGGTCGTGAAGACTTCAATCTAGAATGGTTAGATGAACAGATTCTCGATTGGCGTGGAGATCTCGAATATGACGAACTCGAAGATACGCCAGAAAACATTCAAGCAACCTTAATGAAACTCACCACACGCGCCATTAAAAAAGCCATTTACCGTTCTGATATGGATACTGGTGAAGTCTATGTCTGTGGTGGTGGTGCATACAATTCGCACCTATTAGAGCAACTGCGCTGGCGTTTACGTAAACATGAATGGACGGTGCAAAGTACCGCAGATTTAGGCTTAAGCCCAACATGGGTGGAAGCCACAGCCTTTGCTTGGTTGGCGATGCGCTTTGTCAATCAGCTTAGTGCAAATTTACCAAGTGTGACGGGTGCTGCTGGCTATCGTATCTTAGGTACAATCACTGCGGTTTAAGAGTCAAAAACATATAAAAAAGGTCTGCAATTGCAGACCTTTTTATTATTGATGAATTAACGCATCATATTTTTCGCATTTTCATTACGAAATGCCCGTAAAATCTGCTGTCCCGCCCGACCTGTTGGACTTAAACCCAGTCGATTTTGCTCTTGTCGAATGGCTTGACGGGTTTTATCTCCAATTAATCCATCCACTTTACCGATGTCATAGCCGCGGTTAAGTAAAAATTGTTGAATCTCACGTCGTTCCGCACGTGAAGTCCCAGGATCATCGGTTGGCCATGTCGTACTAAAGCCACCCTTGCCTTGCAAGCGATCGGATAAATGCGCAATCGCTAATGCATAACTCTCTGCCGCATTATAGCTGTAGATTGCATCGAAATTTTTAAACACTAAGAACACAGGCCCACTTGCCCCAGCCGGTGCCATTAAACCTGCTTGGCTTGATCCAGAAAGGTTACCTTGAATTAACGGCGTACCATCGGCACGCTGCAAACCACGATTCATCCAGCTGTCTAATGACTTTTTATTACGGCGACTTTCTCCACTGATCGACATGCCATCCGGAATTTTGACTTCAAAGCCCCACGGCTGACCAGTTTGCCAACCACGCTTTTTCAGGAAGTTGGCTGTAGATGCCAACGCATCCGTGGTGCTCGATACCAAATCACGGCGGCCATCACCATCAAAATCCACGGCCAGTTCTTCATAAGTACTCGGCATAAATTGGGTATGACCAAATGCACCTGCCCACGAACCTTTCAATTGTGATTCATTTAAATCACCACGCTGCAAAATCCGCATGGCTGCAAAAAACTCGCCACGGAAATAGCTTTGACGGCGTCCTTCACAACTTAAAGTGCCCAATGACTGTAATAAAGGATAGCTACCCGCAATATCACCAAAATTACTCTCCACACCCCAAACCGCGACCACGGTTTCAGCAGGCACACCATAAGCCGCTGCGACACGGTTTAATACATCACGATGCTGCGCCAATTTCTGCTGACCCAGTTGTACACGCTCTTCATCTACCAGACCGGACAGATAGTCCCAAATCGGAGTTGAAAACTCAGGCTGATAGTTGAGCTTTTCAATCACAGAATAATCAGGTGTTAAATTTTGTGTATAGCGATCATAAGTGGATGCACTCACACCAGCATTCATTGCTTGCGAGCGCAAATTGGCTAAACAACCTTGAAAGTTATTTTGTGGTGAAATGCTGCTTGTTGTAGGCATGCTCGACGCATTGACAGACTGACCATTAATAATCAACTCGGCATTTGCCTGAGTTATTGCCAATAAAGCAGTCCCGAAAACAAATCCTAAGTGATGCTTCATACCCTAGATCTTTTTTGAATTTAAATTGTTGCTTTAACAATAGCAGCTCAAAGCAAAAGTTAAAGGTTCAAAACGTAAATTTAAATTCATAATTTCTACTTATTTAAATTCATTTTTAAAATTTGAATTCAAAAGCAGTTATCCACAACCCAACTTTAAATTCATTAGAAACCAAACACCGGTTTAAATTTAAATTCAAAACTTTTAAATTTAAAATAAATTAGGCGCATAAAAAATTACCCACAAATGCAAAATGGGGTAAAAATTTATTTTTATTATTAATAATCAAAATATTATAGGTTTTAAAATACACTCCCTATAGATCCAATAAGTCTGAGCAACTTTTAAATTCAAATTTTAAATTTAAACACAGCGAAATGAATTCATTTTTTCAAATTTGAATTCATAAACTTTGAATTCATTGCTTTTGGTATAGGATTTTTTGAATTCAAATTCATAGTTTGAATTCAAAAACACAATTTAAATTCAAAACGCTTTGGTTATTTTTGATTTTGATTCACACACATCACAGGCTATTGATACACAAAAAATCATACGAAGATTAACGCAGAATATTTATAAACGAACGAACACTTTATGATCCATAGTTTCTTATCGTTTCACCGATAAGCGGTGTGATTTTGCAAAGAGGCGCAATGATGCCCGAACTACAGCGATAAAAAAAGCGGCCATGTGCATGACCGCTTTTTTATCATTCAAACTCAGGTTTAAATGGTCATATCTTCGCTAAGTGCCAGTGGATTCGGCAAAATTTTCGCCAAAGCACGACATAAAGCTGTTAATTCAGCGGTATCGTTCGGCATTAAAGTGATGTGACCGATTTTGCGACCTTCACGCTCTGTTTTGTTATACAGATGCAAATGCGCGCCATTCAGTGCCAATACATCTTCAGATTTCGGATGTTGACCAATGATGTTTACCATGACCGTTGGACGAACAACTTCAGTCGAACCCAAAGGTAGACCTGCTACAGCACGAATATGGTTTTCAAATTGTGAACACACTGCGCCTTCAATCGACCAATGCCCCGAGTTATGCACACGTGGCGCCATCTCATTGGCATATAAGCCTTTATCCGTCACAAAAAGCTCTAGCGTCAAAACACCGACATAATTCAAATGATTGAGCAGGCGAGTAATGTAATCTTGCGCAACTGGTTGTAAGTCTGCACTGTTTGGTGCAGGCACAATCGAATGCGACAAAATGCCGTTGTGGTGGTGGTTTTCCGCCAATGGCCATGTTTTCACATCACCATCTTGACCACGCACCGCAATGATTGAGACTTCACGTGAGAAGGTTACAAAGCTTTCCGCGATCAATTCACCTGCAGGGCCTAGTTCAGCCCATGCTTGATCCATTTGCTCAGCGCTACGTAGCACAAATTGACCTTTACCGTCATAACCGCCACGCGATGTTTTCAGCACGATCGGTAAGCCCAGCTCCGCAACAGCAGTTTCTAAGCTCTCTAAAGACGTTACGGCCTTATACGGTGCAACGGGAATGGCCAACTCATCAAACAAGGCTTTTTCAGACAAACGATGCTGTGCAACCGCTAAAGCTTGACGCGGCGGGTGCAGTGCTTTGTTCTTGGTCAGCACATCAACATCTGCCAGCGGAGTATTTTCAAACTCTAAGCTGAAAACATCTGCGCTCTGAATGAAATCTTGCAAACCATTTTCAGCTTGAGTCGAAATCACTGGACCCAGCGCTGCAGAAGGGCAGTCGGTACTCGCTTCAAAGAAGGTGCATTGAATGTTTAAAGGCAATGCCGCTTGCGCCATCATGCGACCAAGCTGGCCACCACCAAAAATACCAATGGTTTTATCCATGAGAAATGCCCCTTAATTAAGCTTGACCCGGAATATTTTTACTCGCCACTTTATCGGTTTGCGCAGCACGGAAATCTGCAACATTTTTTGCGATTTCAGGCCGTGTTAAACCTAAAATTTGTGCAGCCATGATCGCCGCATTGGTTGCACCCGCTGGGCCAATCGCCAAAGTACCGACAGCAATCCCTGCAGGCATTTGTACAATTGAAAGCAGTGAATCAACACCATTTAGAATCGATGATTTTACCGGTACGCCGAGTACAGGCAAATCAGTCTTGGCTGCACACATGCCTGGTAAATGTGCTGCGCCGCCAGCACCGGCAATAATTACTTGAATACCACGATCACGTGCGGTTTCGGCATATTCGAATAATCGATCTGGAGTTCGGTGTGCAGATACTACTTCCGCTTCAAATGGGACGCCAAGCTGTTTGAGCATATTGGCAGTGTTTTCTAGCGTTGCCCAATCCGATTGAGAACCCATGATAATTCCAACGAGAGGAGTGTCTTGTGAAGCGGCCGCATTCATTGCAATGTTTCCAGAGATTAAAGTAAGAGAGAGTAAATCTCGACTAGAGCCAAGCTTTAATAAGAGCCCCGTATTATAGACTGAAAATTCATCTCATTGACATCCTCCCCCCCTTAAAAGAGGGTGATTCCTACAGCTAGACGCTTATGCCCAAGCGCAAGAATGTTTAGAGCTGAGTTTATATCTCGATCATGAGCTGTACCACAGCTCATGCACTCCCATT
>NZ_VOYW01000068.1:0-9065 GCF_013420085.1 Acinetobacter sp. YH12027 | reverse complement strand
ATCGCAATCATATGGCAATATATTAGCAAAAACCTACCATAACCTAACATAACGTGAAGGCTTGATTCTGTAAGGGATTGAGCCTTTTTCTTGTGTGGTGTAATAACATGCAATAAACTACGATGGGAGGTTAAATGGAGGTTAAATGGGAGGTTAAAAAAATTAATCGCCATAAATTCTAAAGCCTCTTAATTGTATGAATTATTGAGGAAATAATAATGCTGTCTAAATTGCAGATTGATGCTATCAAGCCAACCTCCAAGCTACAAAAAATCAATGACAGCGAGATGCTGTATTTATTCGTATCTCCGACAGGTCGCAAAACTTGGAAAGTGCTATATACGCTCGATGGAAAGAAAAACACCATCACACTAGGCGAATATCCAAAGGTGCTGAATGCTAAAGATGCACGTTTAAGACGTGATGAGATAAAAAAACAAGTATCAGAGGGCATTAACCCGACTGAGCAAAAACGACAAGAAAAGATTAAAGATTTATCAGAGATGAGTTTTGCCGACCTGATCCAGCTTTATGCTGAAAAAGTCACACCACACAAAAGGGGCGGACGTGTGGAAACCGTTATTTTGAGTAGCTATATAAAATCATTTCCCCGATTGATGAAGAAACCAGTAAACCAACTAGGACAGCTAGACATGATTCAATTTAGGGATGAGCGATTAAAAAAGGTTAAGAGTGCAACAGTCGCTAGGGACTTGGGCTTATTAAGTGCTGTGTTCAAGTATGCACGACAAGAACTAAGAATTATGAGCAGCTCCCCATTGGATGATGTAGCCAAGCCGAAACAGTCAGCAAGTAGAAACAGACGTATTTCACAAGATGAGATAGACCAAATTTTGCAGGCATTCAAATATGATGGACGTTCCCAGCCAATCACTAAGAAACAACAAACAGCATGGGCGTTTTTATTTGCTATTGAAACAGCAATGAGGGCAAGTGAGATAACAGGCTTAAAGTGGGCGGACGTTTACGACAAGCATGTCGAGCTGGAGCTTACAAAGAACGGCGCAGCTAGAAAAGTGCCTTTATCCAAGCGAGCTATTGAGCTTCTAAGTTATATGCGAGGAATAGACGAAACCGATGTATGCACTCTTAAAAATAAGGTGGCTGATGGTGAAGTGGGTAGAGGTGCATTGTCAGCATATTTTAACCAAGTGGTGAAAGGTAAATTAAAAATTAATGATTTAACTTTTCACGATACCCGACATGAAGCCATTTCACGGATGGTTAAAAATTCCAAGCTCCCAGTAGAGGTACTGGCAAAAATTACAGGCCATAAAACCATAAGCATTCTAATCAATACCTACTACAACCCCGACATTGAAGAACTAGCCAACCATCTACACAAGGAAGATGACCCCGACATTATTTTATTTAAAAAGTCTGTATAAGTGCGACAAGCTAGGACGTGCAATAACTAGCAATTACTTAATTATTTGATATATTGATTTAGCTAGGTATAGGCAGGCCAGCCGACAAGCAAGTACCCAACTTGTTTACCTAGCTACCTTTGGGGTGCTGTGGGAGGCAAAATAAGAATGGCAACATTAAGAGAATTGCATGATTTAAGGGGAAGCCCTGATTTTTCACACTGGAACACTGTTAAATTATTTTCGATTGCTGAGGCTAGCTTACTCACGGCAGGATTAGAGCCTTGCGAGTACAATCATCTGCATGATTACCAATTACGAGAAAAACTAATTAGTGAAAAACCTATAAATTGGCAACATTCATTAATGCTTATAAGATCAATTATCGAGGCTATATGCACTCAAGAGATAAAATCACCATATATAAAAATTGACCGCAGCGACTATAACAATCAATGGGATGAGGTTGTTGAGCAGGCAAGAGTTAGCCTAGAAGATGTTGGCTCGATTATTGCGAATGAAACAAAAATACATAGAGATGAATTGTATAAATGGCTGAAAAAGAATGGCTACCTTGAGCCACATCTGCAAAATGCCATTATTGTTGAATCTCAACCAGTCACATACAAACAACATGAATCAGTACAACAAAACAATGTAGGTTTATTACCTGAGCCTAACTACACAACGCCAGCACTTGAAGCGATTAATGGCGTTATTCGTGAGTTTTGGATTAGTTACGACCCTGATAAAAACCAACCACCACCTAAGCAAAATGTCGTAAAAGCATGGATTGCAGAAAATCACCCTAAACTGGATAGTGATTATATTCAAACAGCAATAGATAAAATTTGCCGTCACCCCAACGCAAAAAATGGAGGAAATAGAAAAATTAACCCATAAATAAAACCAAAGGTATCACCCCAATAAAACAATAAAAATCATAGTCTTATTTTGGGGTAATGGCAGTTTTTTTATATTGCCATTACTCCTTTGATGCTTCCTGACCCCAATATTTATTTGTTTTTATTCACCCATCAAGCCGATGCAATGAACTGCAAAGGCTTTCTATTTCAACTTATGAATAGGATGGGTGCTTTATGTCATCACTTTACACAGAACAATATGCACGGATTAAACAGTTAGCCAGTGCGCCATCTACCCCCGAAAAAATCTACACAGTAAAGACAGGCGAAAATGCAGGCATGAAACGCAAAGTTAATGCCAAGCCTGAGCGTGTCGGATTACTCCCAGTCAGTGAAAAAACAATATGGACTTGGGTCAAGCAAGGGAAATTTCCGCAACCTCTTAAAATCAGTGGCAACGTCACTGTATGGCGTATGTCTGAGGTGCAGGCATGGATTGAAGAACAAGCCACCATTGCAACGATGGAGGCTTAATCAATGAATAACACCCAATTAAAACAAGTCCTAGCACACCTCAAGCAAGGCAAGACCATTTCACAAGCCGAGGCCATCGACCTTTTTAACTGCTACCGCCTGAGCGCAATCATTCAGCGTTTACGCTATGCAGGCTACGACATTGTGACCCATAACGAGCGCAATAAGTCAGGCATTGGCCGACATGCACGTTATGAGCTTATGAAAGAGGTGGCAGCATGAACCCATCTATTTTTAATTTCAATGAACACGGCGTTCGGATTGTCTTAGATGACAGTAAAGAACCGTGGTTTTGTTTGACTGATGTTTATAAATCTTTAGACATAAGCCGTACATCACGACTATTTCGAGAGTTAGATTCAAAGGGTGTGGCGGATTGCCACATCCTCACAAATGGCGGTACTCAAAAGCTCAAGTTTATTAATGAGCCGAATCTATACCGCATTATTTTCCGATCCAATAAAAAAGAAGCGTTGAATTTTCAAAACTGGGTATTTGCTGAGGTACTGCCGAGCATCCGCAAGACTGGGAGCTATTCAGCAAGACAGACAGCCTATGAAGAATTAAACCGCCTATGTATGCAGGAAAAGACCCAAAAGGCTAAAGGTTCATTTCATGGCACTGGATTAGTGAACCATCGTTATTCAATGCGAGATTTAAACCTAAGAATTACAACATGCAAAGCAAATTTACAGCTAACTTTTGAAGGGGTAGACAATGAGTAAACATGTACACCCTGAGTTTTTCAAAGCGTTTGACCACTACAAAGCAATGCTGGCCCAGTATGGGGAACACCACCCCATCACCGAGCAGGCCCTCATTTTGACAATGCACTACACGCCTGAGCATATCAAAGAAGAAATGCACCAAAAGGCGAAGGAATTAAACCTATTGCCACCGCCAAGCGGTTACACCGATGACGGCGAGCCTATGTACCGCCTAGAGGACATTGCAAAGCATTTCGGCATTTCGTTTGAAGAAGCAGAACAGCGTTTATTGCAGATGATGGATAACCGCCAGCAAGTCGGACTGCCTAATGATGGCGTTTTGATTAATTCAAATATCAATATCAACCGTGTGCAGTGAGGTGAAATCATGAAAGACATTGTATTAGCTTCATATCGCACTAACACCGAGGCAGACATTGAGGCAGATTTAATCGTAAACAATGAGGCTTGTAGTTTTATCGAACTAATCACTGTAGGCGGTGGAGTTCAGGCCATTGATGACGGTATGGAGCAACTTATGCAAAACCCTCAAGCCACTGGCGTTGTGGTGCTGCATGGGGAGAGCTTACAGCAGCTTATTGATGCTTACTTGAGAGGGGCAGAAGCATGAAAAACAAATTATTCGATATTGCTAACATGCCTAAGTATGGTTATATTAATCGGGCTTTGAGCAAAATCTCAAAGTTAGCTTTGGTCGGCTATGAATACTCAGCGCATACAGTCCGCTTAAAGGGCTTTTTTTGTATGCGTAATTTCTCTATGCGTTCGCATGTTATGGCGAAGCTGGAGGGGGACACTTTCGAGTGTGCCAGTCACCTGAGTTACTGGTCGACCAACCCCTTTCAGCTTTGCCACCTTAATTACTTGGTCGTAATTGGCAAAGCTCCTACAAACTCAGGAGCGCATTCTTATGCCTAATCAAATCAATTCTAAAAATACACTCAAGACTTATGATGCAGGCGATATGCACGACCTAGCCTCATTATCTGAATCAGATATGAACTGGATGTGTACAGCAATCAGCCATATCAGAAAAGAAGTATTGAAGTTAAACAAGCTGGCAGAGAGTGGAAAAGAAGTCAGTCAGTATCATTTTTCTGAATTGGTCACTCATTTAGATATGTATGAATATTTAGCAGAAGATCGACACCGCAACCATGCTAAAGGGGCAGAAGCATATAAGACTGAATGGGAGAAAATGAAAGGGGGTAGCCACAATGCTTGATTATGACCACCCCAAAGAACTAATAACACCCGATGACATTTTAAACGAATGCACACAGCTTGTATCGTTTAATGATGCTTATTCATCACATCCATTAATACAGCGTTTTGGCAGTCCTGAGCAGCCGATTTATGTTGATGATGGCAATGTGGATATAAACGGAGTTACCTATGCACAGCCTTTGATTATGCCTATTTATGATGGGCTGCTTGAGCTTGTTCAATGTGCTGTTATGCAAGATAGGCAGCGTGTAGCTGTCATTCCTGATGGACTGGCTAAAGGTTTTGCAAGGTATGGTGATTTTGACCATGACAAGCCAGTCATTATCACGTACAGCCTAGAGGCATTCTTTAAAGTCGCACAGACTGGCTATGCCGTTGCATTGGTGCTACTGCCTACCCTATGCAGCAACCATAAAACAGAACTCAAGCCGTTTGATTTTGAGCAAATACAGTTCGTTATTAACCAGCTATCACAGGCAGGCTATAAGCAGCTTTATTTGCCAGTCAGAATTGAACAAATGCACCTTGAGCCATTTAAAAAGCTGGAGCAGAACACGGCGGTTAGGCTGCTATGCCAGTATTTAAAAATGGGTGTAAGTGAATTTCAAATCGAATTGGCCCAGCATGAAAGTGTAAGTGAGGTGTTGGCGTTTATTGATGAAGCTATAGAGTTGTTAAGCAAGCCTACTGAGTGGGGCGAGTTATTGCCGCTATCTCAATCAGAAACCGTTTTAAATCCTTATCCAATACATGCGTTGCCACCACTGGCACAGGAGGCAGTGAGGGCTATTTCTGAGCATGTGCAGTCACCAATTGCCATGACTGCTCAATGTGTTATTGGTGCAATGTCACATATTGCACAGGCCCAGGTTAATGCCCCCCATCCATTTAATGCACACGGCGAGCCATGCAGTTTATTTTTGCTTACAGAGGGGCAAAGTGGCAGCCGCAAGAGTACAAGCCGAAACCTAGCGGATCAGGCCATTATTAAGCACGAGCGCAAGCAGTACGAGGCATACAGACAAGAGCTGGAGCAATGGAAAAGCGGACAGGCTGGACTACCTAAAAAAGACCGTGAGGCATATTGTGCAGAGAATCCACCACCCAACGACCCTAGCACCCTATACAGCGATATAACCCTTGAATCTATTGCAGGGCTTTTTATTGATGGCGTTTTAAATAATGCGTCCATTGCCAGTGATGAAGCAGGGCAGTTTTTCGGCGGTCATAGCATGAAAGCCGATACACGTAACCAAGCACTAGGAGGCTATGCAAAGTTATTTGATGATGGTTTTGTGGAACGTACCCGATCCAAGTCTAATTTGAACGGCAGTGGCCGAGCTTATGACGTTAGATTGACGTTTAATTTACAGGGACAGCATGAAGTTCTAGCAGAAGCATTAAAAGACCCAGTGCTAAGGGGACAAGGTTTTTTGCCTAGATTCATTCTAACCATCCCCGAAAATTTAGCAGGCACACGCCTACAAGATGCAATCTATAGAAATAAGAATGCAAGCATTGACCATAGGCTTATAGCCTACTGGACACGATGCGAATATCTACTTGATGACTGCCCTCAAGTGAAAGCCGAGCATGAATTACATAATGGGCGATATGTTCTGCCTATGAATGAAGAAGCAAAGGAAATAGATGCAGCGTTCTACAATATGTTTGAAGAATTACAGGGCAAAGGGAAACGCTACGAGTACCTACAAGCGTTCGCCAGTCGTGCCAGTCAATTAGCGCGCCGTTTAGCTACTGTATTCGCTTATTTTGAGGGATTGCAACAGATTGATGGTAAAACCCTAAAAGGAGCTTGTGAGGTCGTCAAACATTCATTAAATGAATGGGCAATGTATGCAGACATTGAGGTTAAAACCGAAACGGAAGCGGAACGCCTTATTAAATGGATTGCCAAAAAGTGCAATGACCAAAAGACCGACCGCATAGCGTACTCAAATGTTCAAACTTCATGCCCTAGACCCATGCAAAAGAATAAAAACCTTTTGGAAATGGTTATAGAGCAGTTAATTGATTCAAATCATATCAAGATCGAATCTATAGGGCGGACAAGATACGTTGTAATTCACCCTTGTTTAGTAGAATCGTGACTAAGTGACTAAATGAGCCTGAAAGCCTTACAGCACAAGGCTTTTCACTTAGCAGTCATGGTTTGACTAAGTGACTAAGTGACTAAATGGAATTAATCATTTAATTTTTTCGTTTAGTCATTTAGTCATAGCGGTTTTGGGTGACTGCTAAACAGAGAGCCTTATATATCAATAGTTGCAGGGCTATTTAGTCATTTAGTCAGACTTTTGAAGAAAAATATATAAATTGAGAATTGAACAATGCCAAACGTAAACAAAGTGACTGTGATGGGTGTATTAGGCCGTGACCCTGAAACTAAACAATTTCCCAACGGTGGCAGCATTACGACATTCAGCGTTGCAACTACCGAGTTTTGGAAAGACAAGACCACTGGAGAGCGCAAAGAAGCGACTGAGTGGCACAGAATCACCACTAACAACCGATTAGCCGAGATTGCCAGTAAGTACCTCAAGAAAGGCAGCAAGGTTTATATTGAGGGCAGCTTGCGTACAAGGAAGTATAAGGACAAAAGCGGATCAGAAAAGGAAATAACCGAGATTCGAGCCGATGAGCTGCAACTGCTTTAATCAATAGCTCCCTAAATATGGGGAGCTTTTTTTATGCCTTAGATTCGATTAGATCGGCATAGTCTAATTAGATAAAAATGCTTCTTTCATAGGGTGAGTTTCGCAAAATCATTTCTTTCATAGGATTGTTTCGCAAATTGAAGAAATGGAGTGATTACACCCCCCCTATTTTGTATAGCTACGTAAAGAATTTCTTGTTTTACAGCACCGCATCAAAAAGACCATTAAAGCCATGCTCAAAACTAAGCACAGCAAGGTTTACAGCAAAAATGGGGTAAACATACCTTGTACAGCTACGTACAGCAAAACAGCCTTTTTATAGGAGTGCAAGTTGAGCCAAACAGTGCCGTGATGTTGCCGTCCTAATTTCAGGTTTTATCAGGTTTAATCGTTGGGTTTTGCTGGGTTCTAATTTCAAGTTTTTCAAGTTTAAAGGTTAGGTTTTGTGAGGTTCAATCTATCAGTGACGGCTAACCAGTGGGGGGAGTTCATAACTTATGGACTGGCCCAAAGCGGAGACCGCAGCCAATCGCACGTATAAAAAAATTTCTGCTTTTGTTAAAAAGTTAACTTTTTGTTAACAGCTACGGCGTTCTAAATGTGAGGTTTAAAGGCTTTTCATGTCAAAGAAAATGTCAAAGGTTTTTCAATTTAATACAGATACTTGGGTCATAAATTCAAAAAATAATGTCAAAGAAAATGTCAGGTTTTGTCAGGTTGTGAACTTAGGATTACTTAGGATTTATGCAGTCTATAACCATAGGTTTTGATAGGTTCTGACTAACATTTACTAACAGGTGCAGCGTTTTAAATAACAGGTTTTGACAGGTTATCAATGTTAAGTTTTGATAAGTCCGAGCAGTAAACGGAAAGTAGTATTTTGTAGTAGTACGGACCGTAATCTAACCGTAATGATTTCAGGTTTTGTCAGGTTCAAACCATAACATTTGATAACAGGTGCAGCAGAAAAACATGCCGTAATCATGCCGTAATGAAAGTGAGGTTTTGTGAGGTTCAAAGCGTTTGAGCATCTTTGAATATAAGGTTTTATAAGGTTTTGTATTTTTGAAACTGAAGTTTTCTGAAGTAGGACGGCGCAAAATTGCGTTGGCTAAATTCATGTTTTAAAAGCAGACCTCAAAAGTGAGTTTTGCGAGTAGCTTAAAGATACTCACAAAGATAACCCCAACTTTGGGGGAATCTCTTAACTACCTTTAAAGTGTAGTAGCGGATCGGGAACATTTACCCCGTTGGGGGATATGCTCAATTTGAGCGCATCTAAACAGCCGAGCTACTTAATCAACCACTTGGACGGCTAAGTTAATTTAGGATTGCGTTATCGTTTCGGTAATCACCGAAACCCATGCAAGTGACTAGCTCAAAGATAGTTAGTGAGTAGCTTAAAGATACCCACAAAGGATAGGGTTCTAAATCTGACCCTACCTGAGCCACAAATAAGGGGAGCAGCTTTAAATACTCTATTCCGCTCCATCAAAAAAGAGGAGGCGAACAAAATAATTTATTGTTCAAAATAGGGGGGTACAGAACACGATTGGAGGTTAAATGGGAGGTTAAATATTTTGACCTTATAAAATATTATAATCAAAACAATAAGTTATTATCTTTATATATCGCAATCATATG
>NZ_VOYW01000067.1:0-9795 GCF_013420085.1 Acinetobacter sp. YH12027 | reverse complement strand
ATGTACTTATATTAACAATCAAAACTCAAGGAAAATAGTCCTTAGTTAAATCAAACGACACTTCATGTCGTGTCGCTTATATCTCTGACCTGAAGGACAGAGTTTTACGCTCCATTTGATAAAATCGCGCAAGGCGACGCATTTATTTTCATTAGCCCTGAATATAACCACGGCTACAGCCCTGCGCTCAAAAATGCATTGGATTACCTCGGTAAAGAATGGGGCGGAAAACCTGCGGCATACGTTAGCTATGGAGGCACCAATGGTTCACGTTCGATTGATCAAATTCGCCAAGTGGCAACTCAATTGGGCTTAATTGACAGTAATGCTGTAGTTGAAATTCGTGACATTTTTACACGTAATCAAACAGATAAATTCGAACCGAATGAATTTGACAACAAAGCGGTTAAAGCGATTTTCAAAAAATTACTGCAATATGTGAGTGCTTAATTGTTGCCGTTCGCGTGATAAATGCCGCCTTTTGTAGGTTCAGGCTTACATTATTTTCGGCAGATGGCAGCTATACGCCATGCATCATCCACGATAAAGTTAAAACATACAGAGACAGGACGTCACTGAACATAAAACAACAATGATAAGACTAAGCAGGAAGCTTACGGTAGGACAGGAGTTATACCGCTAGAATGAATCTGAAAAAGCCTCGACAGGATGTCGGGGCTTTTTTCATTTCAAATGCTGCACAAGTGTAGCTCTAACATGAGCCATAACCAAACTCAGGGCCATGGCTCAATGGATCTCATCCAATCGGATGCGATTACTTTTTAGAACTTTCAACAATTAAGCGGGTCACCAAGTACAAACGCGGCACGATAGAATCCGTCAAAATATATTCTGCTTTATCTGAATGTAATCCATCGCCAGACATACCGATTCCTTCAATGATCGCGGCTTTCGAAGTAACTCCAGCAAAAGCGGCATCAGTACCACCACCCCAAGCGGTCGTTTCAACTTTCATCGGCAGCTTTAATTCGTTTGTGTAAATCTGCTGGGCTGTCGCGGCTAATTTTTTGGCTTGTGGACTGGCTTCTAAAGGTGGTCGACGGACTTCAAATTTGACCTCGACCTGACTTTCCGCCAATTTTTTGGTTTTGACTTTTTGCTTCAAGGTTTTTTCCAACTCAGCAAAATCTTGTGGTTTTAAGGAACGAGCATCTGCCTGCGCTGTCGCATGGTCAGGAATCACATTTCGGGTTTTTCCAGCCGTCGCAACAGTCCAATTCAGCTTTAAACCCGTTTTCGGATTGGATAGATTTTCCAATTGTTGAATCTGAAAAGCCAGTTCTGTCAAGGCATTGACCCCTGCTTCAGGTTTTACCCCCGCATGCGAACCCTGCCCTTTAATATCTAAATAAGCCGCACCAATCCCACTGGTGGCTAACATCAAGCTTCCCTCTAAACCACCGGTTTCAAAGGAGAGGACAACGTCCTGATTTTGAGCGGTATCCATAATCAATTGGCGCGAGCCGGGTGAACTGATTTCTTCATCTGAATTAATTAATACCGTAATGGTGCCGTAATCTTGGTACTTCAGCTGTTTCAGCATATCCAAAACATGAATCACTGCAGCAACACCTTGCTTGTCATCCAAAATACCCAAGCCATAGGCTTTATTACCGTCTATGCGAAACGGTTGACCTTGTAATTGGCCCTTTTGATACACCGTATCGTTATGCGCCAACAACATAATGTTCGTTTGACCTTTGCCTTTTAGTACCGCTTTTACAATCGGCCCTGTCTGATCTGGCGCACCATCGAGTTTCATGATGTCTTTGGGCTGAATCACGTTCACCTCAGCCCCTGTGGCTTTTAATTGCTCTGCGACCACCTTGGCAATTTGATTCAAACCCTCAATATCTTTACTGCCAGATTCAATATTGACCAAGGTTTTCAAGGTCTCTAAATAACTGTGTTTTTGACTTTCCGCAATTTTCTTAATCTCTTGTGGAGATGCTGCCCAATTTGCTGAAGCACTAAGCGCAATGGCACAGCCTAATGCGAGCTGAAGTTTTGATATCGTCCGTTGTTGTGTAAGTGTTCTTAGCATCGATCTTATTCCCTGTATATTTTTCATTATGAATTTTTAATGTCTGATAAATTAGTTCACCATTCAACCAATTAATCGCAAAAATATGTAACACCACTGATAAGGCTTTTAGTCACTTCAAAACCAGCTTCCTGCTGTTTTAAAAGCGGTTTAGATCAATATGGATGCATAGATCTAACGGTCGAGAGCCTTAATGCTGTGCAATACATTGACGCGACGGACAGAATGATAATTTAGGTGTTGTACGTTTTGGCTTACATCAGATGCGGATAATAGACACTATTCACGTTATTGGATTACTTTTATATTAAGGTCATACAGCGACAGGATGTCACTGAACATAAAACAACAATGATAAGACAATGAGCAGGAAGCTTAACGGTAGGACAGAAGTTATACCGCTACAATGAATCCGAAAAAGCCCCGACAGGATGTCGGGGCTTTTTTCGTTTAAGCTCCGTGAAAGCAACATTCCATGTATTTGCACAGACTAAACATCGACCTGAAAACCTAAATCGACATCACAGGCGGCTTGACCAGCTCGAATCCCCCAGTTTTCTTGAGGGCTTTCGCGTAAGGTAATGATGATATGGTCGGCTGGAATGCCAAATTCCACCAAATTTTGCACCAGCATTTGATATAACTTACGCTTGGTTGCTAAGGTTCGTCCCGCAAAACAATCGATGGTGATATGTGTAAAACGCTCAGGCTGCGTCAAATGATCAAACACCTGAAACCGATGTGGGGCATGCACTTGCAAACGTATATTGCGGTCATATCGAGGCAGCTGAAAACTCTGTTGTAAGGCGTCAAAGACAGCATTTATCAACTGTTGTTCTTGTTCTATGCTGTATTGCATCCGTATATCGATTTGTGTTGCAGGCATGCGCGAAACTCATTGTTGTTATATCCATCACTACACTAGCAGGATTTAGCGACGTTCTGCTGTAGGCATTTACCTACAGCGCTTGCAGTATTTACGCCTGTAGCCTCAACAGCAACGCGCCTATAGTAAGAACATACAGAGACAGGATGTCTTGCAATAAAAATAAATAATGCACATGCAGCAGGAACGCTAATCGGTATGACAGGAGTCATATCTTTAGAATGAATCTAAAAAGCCTTCGATAGGATGTCGAGGGCTTTTTTCATGTCGTCATTCACTCAGCAATCGCACTCTATTCGTCGAAAAATCGCAATTTATCAACAATACTTACATCGCAACAGTAAAACTGTACTTATAATCGGCAAAGATTTTAGACAGAATAATGGCTGCGAGTTCAGCAGCTCGAACTGTCAGCGCTTAGGGATTAGGCGACAACAATAAAAATTGAATTAAAAAATTAGAGAATGACCTATGCAATTGCAACAGCAACAACTGAATAGTTTTACCCGCATTTTTCATGCCGCTCCAGAACACAATAGCCCACAAGATCTTGCACAATATATTGGCGCGCATCGACAAGAGCTTTTACAACAAATCCATGAAAATGGCATCTTACTGTTTCGTGGTTTTAACATCGAGCAACCCGAACAATTTAACCAACTGATTGAACAATATTTTCAGTTTACGCCATGGAATGCTTTTAACCCCAATATGCCCAGCTGGGTTGCATCTTGGATGCGAAAATACAGCGAGAACTTGCTCGGTGCTGGCGACTACCGTCGTTATATAGACCGCAACACAGTGCAATTGGGTCCAGTCGAAAACTCGGTACAAGGCCCGCATGTTGAAGGCGGAGTACGCTCAGAACGCTCGCGTTATATCGCCTTATTTTGTCAGGAACCTTCGACGTATTTGGCAGAAACAGGATTTAATAACTTAGAGCAGATTTGGGAGAATTTTCCGAAACATCTACAGGAAAAATATCTCGGCGCATGGAACCATTTTTCTTATGTCTCGGCGCGCGAGGTGGGGCTATTTGACCGATTATTGCTGAAAAAGAGCCCGTTTAGTCTAGAGATTCGACAAGATAAAAAAGCCAAATTGACCTTGCAGCGTTCGCCACTGGTGATTCATCACCCTGATACAAAAAAGCATGTCATTCAGCCGTGGGCTTTTGCCAATAATACCAATCCATTTGCCCATCAGGCGGCCAAAAATTGCTTTGAAAATCGCGGGGAGATTGAAATCGATTCAACGGCTGACGGCATGCAACTGACTTGGGAAATTTACACGCCAGAAGGTCAACAAATTGAATGGAGCGATGCCGAAAAGCAGCAATTTTTTGATGCGATGTATAAAGATGCCCTGCTTTTGCAGTGGCATAAAGGCGATGTTGCTATTGTCGATAATATTAAAATTGCGCATTGGCGAATGAATGGAGAACAAGGAAATCGTAAATTAATTCAAATTCAAGCCAATGCATTTAATGCCGATGAGCACTATGCGGCTTAGCTGACGGATTTAAAATTCGTGCAGGCCTGTATGTGAGAAGCCCCGTAGGGGCTTTTTTTTTATTTTTTGAATTTTTTGTTTATTTTTTAGCCGCTATTTTGGCTCAATTTTGAATAACCATGCTTTTTCACCGTCCTCAATCCCCCAAATGGCGCCGTCTTTGGCCTCTATCAAGCCACGGATACGCTGCGGCATGTTGATGCGCTGGATTTCTGCTGCCGGCTGATGCGCTGTGTCCACAATCACGATTGCTTGAGACGACAAACCGCCAATCAGCGCTTTATTTTTCCACAAAGGGAACTTTTGCCCTTGGTAAAACATCAGGCTCGACGGTGAAATCACCGGTGTCCAGCTGATGGCAGGCGCTTCAAATTCAGGCCGTGTATGATGATCAGGAATCGGTTGATCATCATAATGATCGCCATTCGACACATGTGGATAGCCATAGTTTTTCGCACGCTGCACGAGATTTAACTCATCACCACCTTTCGGTCCCATTTCGGCCACCCAAAGCTGCTGTTTTGCATCAAATGCCATGCCTAAAGGGTTACGGTGCCCGAAGCTCCACACTTGCTTTGCAACTTCGCCTTGGGTCTGAAATGGATTATCCGCAGCAGGTGTTCCATCACTATTTAAGCGCAGTACTTTACCCAAATTTGACTGCAGATCTTGTGCAGGATCAAACTTCTGACGTTCGCCCGAACTCACCCATAATTTTCCATCTGCGCCAAACTGCATTCGGTGTGAATAATGGCCTTGACCTTCTACTTTTGGAATTTGCCTCCAAATGATTTTTCGCTGTTTTAAACTTGGCGCAGCTTCATTGAGGTTTAATGTGGCTTTTTCGATGACAGCGCCATAACCGCCCTGTCCGGCTTCTGCATAGCTCAGATATATCTGATGATTATTTTCAAACTGCGGATCGAGTGCAATATCACCTAAGCCGCCTTGTCCGCCATAGGCAACTTTGGGAAGGTTTTTCACCTGTATTTTCTGCTGGTTTTGAGGATTAAAGATAATTAGCTGACCTTTTCTTTCAGTCAGCAATAAACGGCCGTCTGTAAGTGGCTGGATGGCCCAAGGCTCATTGAATTGAGCGATTTTTTGTATTTTAAAGCCCTGTTCTTGCTGGACTTGTGCAGAATTTTGAGTTTGGCTTGGTGTTTGATCTTGTGCTGTAGTTGTGGTGTTTTCCGCATGGCATGCGGCTGTCATCAAGATGCCAACGATCAGGCTAGGCGTTCGAAAATATTGTATGCATTGTTTCATTTACTGTTCCCTTCCCTTTTATAATCATTTGATTCTAATCAATTAATCAGATGATTTTTCTTTGGAAAGGTAACAGAATAATTTTGTACGTTTTGGCTTACATGACATGCAGAAAATTGCGGCTTTCCAAGTTTATGAAACAGGCCTAATCTACAGTTATCAGGAGACAGGAAGTTTCCGAAACATAAAACAATAACAATAAGTTTCTGCATCAGGACGTGAGATATGACAAGGAGTTGTATCTAGAACACGAAATACGAAGAAAACCCCGACAGGATGTCGGGGTTTTCTTTTTCTATCTATTAATTTTTTATGACCCATTAAAAAAATCCCCCAGATTCAGCTGGAGGATTTCACGATCATGATTTTGCGCAATCGGACTTAGAGGCTTTTGAGATATGCCACAACATCGTCATGACCTGCCATTTCTGCAAGTTCTAAAGCGGTATATTGGGTTTTGTGCTTTACATCTGCACCTTTGCCTACCAATAGCTTCACTACGTCTAAATAGCCGTTTTCTGCTGCTGCATGCAGTGCGCTGTAGCCTTCTTCATCGGCAGAGTTTACGTCTGTGCCATTCGCCAAAGATTTTTCGACTTCTGCAAGTTCACCTAAAGATGCCCAGTACACTAGCTCAGGCAGATGCAGTTCTTCATCGTCTTCAGGGATTGGGGAGATAGAATTAAAGTTCATATTTTTCTCACAATAGTATTAATAAGGGCTTAGTTAGATATTAGATTAATTAAAACCAAATAATTAACAACACAACAAAATATTAACTCTCTCCAACCCACAGTTGAATTGTCGCACACAATTGTAATCCATATACCCAACCAATAAAGTCGCCTAGCTCTTGACCGTTAAAACTCAAATCAATAGTTTTATTCCTAAAAGTAGTAGGCAAATCATTAGGAATTCCTTTTATAGACCATACACCATTATGACCAATTGCATTTCTAAGATGCCTTGCAAAGGCATACCATTCTTGTGACCTAAAATGATCAGATTTATTATTTTCAAAAGCATAACTTTTGGCAGCTTCGAAAGTTTCTAAAATCATGTAGTAAAATGTTTGTTTAACAAACATTTTTGCTGAACCATTGTCTAAAGTATTTGAAAAATTAATATTATATAAAAGCCAATCTGTAGCAGCTACTTCATTTCCGCTTAAGACATATATTTCTTTATCTGATACTGTTAAATTATAATTACTCAAATAACGGCTTGTTGGTTCTTTTACTGCTAATCCGTAAGCACCTAAACTAAACCAAAAGGCATCACGGACGTATTTCATTTTTTCTAAACATCTTTCTTTTGTCATAATTTTAAATATTCTAAATATCATTTCTATTAGAGCATAAAAAGCCCCCTTTCGGAGGCTTTTCTTTTTAAAGAATCACAACTTAGGCTTTCGCTGTAGATGCCTCTTTAACATCAATTTTATCACTGTCGTTTTCATGCATGATCAATGCAACCGCGATCGCAGTAATCAGTACAGGTAAACCCACCGCCATAAAGTTGAAATGCGCAGGTAAGTTCATACCGAGCAAACCACCAATCAGAATCGGCCCTACAATCGCGCCCATACGACCAATTGCAGAAGACCAACCAATACCCGTCGAACGTACAGCAAGTGGGTAATACTGCGCCACATAGCTGTACAGCAGCATTTGCGAACCAATAGATGCAGCACCTGCCAAGAACACCAAAATGTATAGCAAGAACTGATTTGATTGGAAGCCCATCAAGCTCATCACAATCGCGCCCATCATACCCAAAACCATCAGCACAGGTTTTAAATGGAAACGGTCAGCCAAAATACCACCGCCAACAATACCCACAACTGCGCCCACGTTCATGACCATCATAAACATTAAGCTGTTATCCATAGAATAACCGGCTGCCATCATCAGTTTTGGTAACCAGCTGCTTAGCGCATACATGGTCAATAGGCACGTAAAGAACGCCACCCAAAACAATAATGTATTTACGGCACGACCACGGCGGAATAAACTCACCACGTTAGCAGCTTCAGGCACGCTTTCTTGAGGCAAAGTGAACACTGTATTTTCAGTCACTTTCACTTCAGGTGCTAAGCGCTTCACGATACTGCGGGCTTTTTCCTGTTTGTTTTCTTTCACCATAAATGCCAAAGATTCTGGTAAAAATCTCCAAATCACAGGTAAAAGGAAAAGTGGAATACCCGCAATAAAGAACATGATTTGCCAACCAAAGTCAGGGGTGAACCATGAACCTAAAAGTGCCGCCATCACACCACCGACTGCATAACCACTAAACATCGTCGTTACCAGTGTGCTACGCATCTTCTGCGGCGCGTATTCAGACGTTAAAGCCACAAGGTTAGGCATTACACCGCCAATCCCTAAACCAGCCAAGAAACGCAAAATACCAAATTCTGTTGGATTCGACGCAAAACCACCGGCAAAGGTCAAACCACTAAATAAAACGATACAGATCATAATGACTTTTTTACGGCCAATCTTATCCGCTAAAGAACCAAAGAACATGGCACCAAACATCATGCCTGCGAGCGCAGTACTGGCAAGCATCCCCGCTTGCATTGCACTTAAGCCCCAGTCTTGCATCAATAATGGTAAAACCACGCCATTAATCGCTAAATCGTAGCCATCAAATAAAATAATCAATAAGCACCAAGCCACTACATTGAAGTGGAACGGGGTAAATTTAGCCTTATCGACTACAGAATTTATGTCTATTTTTTCCGTTGTCATCGTTCTCATCTCCCATGAGTACTTGTCCATAACATTCATTGAATTTTTAAGTAAAATTCAACAGCCACGGAATATACGGAACAGTGTTTTCTAGGGATATTAGACGTATGTTTAATAAATCTAGTCGCTTATAAGTACATGTTAATTGTGTTATTTTTCATGCTTTAGTTTAATTATTAAACATTATCAATATATGATTATTTAACTGATTTTTTTAAATAATAATACCCTTATTTTCAGGCCTAATTCTTCTATTCTTTCATTCAACTTCAGAACGATACACCATCATTTATTTCTATCTTTAGTTTAGAAAAATTTTAAATGTCTAAAAAACAAACGCAATTACATCTTTAGAAAAGTTCGTTTGAACACTCTTGATTGTTTTAAATGCATTGATAGCACTGAGACTAAGCAATCACCAGCTTACAGCGAAATCCTCGAGACGCATAATATGACTGTGCGCCATTATGGTAGCTAAATACATGATCATAACGTCGGTCACAAAACAGTGCCCCACCCTTTTGCCGAATATCTGCTGGCGTCACGATCCAGCTCGAAGTATTTAAATCGAAATGAAAAACTTGCTGTATTGCTCGATAGTCTTCTTCTGTCAGTAGCTCAGCACCGATGTCTCGAACCATGTCTATAACGTTATTTTTCGGGGGATGATCCTTCCGATTCTCCAAGGCATCACGGTCATAGCACAAGCTTCGTCTAGGCTTTGGCGACTCTAAGCTGCAATCATAAAATATCAGGTCATGAGATTGCTGATTCAGCATCACAATATCTGGCCCACCGCCTGTTTTTTCCATTTCGATTAAAATTTTTAGTTTTGAGGGCTGTGCAATCAATTGTTTTTTTACATCATCCCAAAGTAATTCTGGATGCCGCTGCATATTTGCCTCAAAGCGTTGCTGCAATATTTCTAAAATAGAGACTTCATCGAGATCTTGGAGCATTTGCACATCCTATTGTTTTTATACCTTGGCGACTAAACTTCACTATAAAGAATATAAGCTTGGCTTGATGTAAATTTTTTGCGCTGTTTAGCTTTATTCATTTTAAATATCTGTCGTTTTCCTATTTTTTGCTTTCGCTTTTCTTCTTATTTTCCTATTTTGTTCTTCTACTTTTCTTCTTATTTTTTCCACACACATAAAAAAACACCCCCTGATATGTCAGAGGGTGTTTCGAATAATGAGCTGGCGATGACTTACTCTCACATGGGTAACCCCACACTACCATCAGCGCTAAGAGGTTTCACTTCTGAGTTCGGGAAGGGATCAGGTGGTTCACTCTTGCTATTGTCG
>NZ_VOYW01000066.1:0-10291 GCF_013420085.1 Acinetobacter sp. YH12027 | reverse complement strand
TTCGCAAGAGATGCGATGGATGTCTGATTATTTGTAGTCATAAATTTAAGTCCCCACTTGTTTTTAAGTGGGGACTAAATTAAGGCTTATAGGATGAATTCATAAGGTGTGTTCAGCGGACGCTTACAATCAAAGTTCAAATACTAAAAACCCGTCTAGATTGTTCAATTTAGACGGGTTTTTATCATTATGTATGGTTCAAGATGCTGATGAATTGATACCAAATCTAGAAACAGGCGGTTAGCTAACCGCCTGTAACTTTGGGGAATCTTGGTTCACAATAGTTTCAAATCGTTGAATTTCTTCTTCCAAATGCGTCAGTAAATTTTGCATTTTTGGCAGCGCATTACGACATGCGGTTAAACCAACTTCAAGCTTATCTAAATAGCTGGTCATGGTGATATTAAGCGCTTGACCATCCAAAACAATAGACGCTGGGTAGAGCGCTTCTAAACGTGCACCATTCCAATATAACGGCTCTTGTGGGCCGGGAACATTCGAAATGACCAAGTTAAAGGCCTGACGTTTTGGCATGAAGCCTGATGCAATATTTAAACCTGCTGCACTGTAGACAAAAGCACTGTAGTTTAAAATTTGATTCGAGTTCATACGCTTAAAGCGCTCTTTGGCATTGAGCACACTACGACGCACAATCTTCAACCGTTCTAGCGGATCTTCTTTATGGGTTCCAAGATTGGCCAAAATCATGGTAATACGGTTAGACATATCTGAATCATCGGTACGCACAGATGCAGGCACCATGGCAATCAATGGCTTTTTAGGTAAAGCATTTTGTGTAATTAAATATTCACGTAATGCGCCTGAACAAATTGCGAGCACAATATCGTTAATTGTTACGCCGAGTGACTTGGCAATATGTGACAAACGTGAAAATTCAAAAGACTGAGCAGCGAAACGACGAGAAGAACTAACCCGTTGGTTTAATATTGAACTCGGCGCTTGGAAACTAGACACATAATCTGGGTTACGCCCCATATCTTTCATTACTGTTTGTGACAGTTCGTACAAAACTCGTGGACTTGAGTCAAGTTGTCCCTTAATGGTCGATAACAGACCTTTCATACGACTGGATTTAGGCTGTTTCAGGCGTTTTGCACGAGGGCCTTCTACACACCATGGTGGCACAATTCTTTTAGCATCTGGGTCATGCGAAAGTGATTTTTCAACTAAACGCATACCTGCAATGCCATCGACCATCGCGTGGTGGATTTTGAAGTACATAGCAAAACGATTGCCTTCAATGCCTTCAATAATATGGCAAGTCCAAAGCGGTTTCGCACGGTCAATCAGCGCACTGTGTTCTTGAGAAATATAAGTCAAAAGTTCACGAATACGACCGGGATGCGGCAGTGCGATATGGCGGAAGTGATGATCTAAATCAAACTCTTCGTCTTCATCCCAAAAGAAGCCGTTGAGTTTATTGTTAAAAGGAGGAATAGGAATGGATTTTGAATTACGAATATCTGCGACTAAATCTTGAATAAAAGTATCTGGTGCATTGTCAGGGATCTGAAATAAAAATAGACCACCTACGTGCATCGGTTGTTGCCGTTTCTCTAAATTTAAGAATATGAAATCAATAGGATGTAATGGACGCATAGCGTTGATTGCCTCACTGCAATTTCTACAGCTGCTCATGTATGAGTAGCATTGTTAGAATTATTAAATTGTCATTTGCAGTATAGCGTTTTTACGTTGAAATGATACGGAATTATGTGTATCGATGCGTTGAAAAAAACCACTGCTATGCAGTGGTTTTGTGATCTTTATTTTTTCATGTTGCCTGCGTGTAAGCCGCATTCTTTATGGGTTGCATCTTCCCACCACCAGCGACCTTCACGTTCGTGTTGATTCGGTAAAACAGGACGAGTGCATGGCTCACAGCCAATCGAGATAAAGCCTCGTTCGTGTAGTGGATTATATGGAATTTCCATTAGACGGATATAGTTCCATACATCAGCGCTAGACCAGTTTGCCAAAGGATTATATTTAATCAATTGCTTGCCCGGACCTGAAAAACCGGGGTCTGCTTGTACCACAGGAATTTCATTACGTGTGCCAGGGCTTTGGTCCTTACGTTGACCTGTGATCCAGCCATCTAAAGTGGCTAGTTTTTTACGCAAAGGTTGTACTTTTCGGATACCACAGCATTCTTTATGTTCATCTTGATAGAAGCTAAAAAAGCCCTTTTCTGTCACCAGTTTTTGTACCGCATCACTTTTTGGGAAACAGATTTCAATATCAATTTTATAATGTTTACGGACAGTATCTAAAAATTGGTAAGTTTCAGGGTGTAAGCGACCGGTATCTAAACTAAATACACGAAAAGGAATCCCTAAGTTCGATGCAAGATCAATCAGTACAACATCTTCTGCACCAGAAAAGGAAATCGCAACTTCACCTTGCTGGCTAAGCGCAAGTTTCATAATCTCAGAAGGTGATTTATCTGCATATTCAGATGCAAGTGCATCGACAAGGTCAATAGTAGGGATGGTAGTCATGAATGTCCTGGCTATAGGCTTGGAACGTTAAAACCTATATTAATTTATTTCAGAACTATTTTAATGGAAATGCTAAAACACACTTATCACTAAAAAATAGATACTTATGAAAAAAATAGATTTAAAAAAGAACAATGCATTTTTTTATTCTTCCGCTATGATAATGAAAAATTTTTTTCACATAACAGAGGGTAGAGTGCATGGAAGTCGTTTGTTTAGATCTAGAAGGGGTTTTAGTACCTGAAATTTGGATTAATTTTGCGAAAAAAACAGGCATTAAAGAACTTGAAGCAACGACTCGTGACATTCCAGATTACGATGTGTTGATGACTCAGCGTTTAAATATCCTAAAACAACACGGTTTGGGTTTAAACGATATTCAAGACGTAATCGCAGATATGGGGCCATTTGAAGGTGCAAAAGAGTTTGTAGAGTGGGTGCGTACTCATTTTCAATTGATTATTCTTTCAGATACTTTCTATGAGTTTGCACATCCATTAATGCAGCAACTTGGTTGGCCAACGATTTTCTGCCACAAATTAGAAACTGATGAAAATGGTATGATCTCAGCTTATAAGCTTCGTCAACCTGATCAAAAGCGTAAAGCCGTTCAAGCATTGCATGGGTTAAACTTCCGGGTGATTGCAGCAGGTGATTCTTATAACGATACGACGATGCTTGGTGAAGCAGATGCGGGTTTCTTATTTGATGCGCCTGACAATGTGATTGCAGAATTTCCACAATTCCCACCAATTCATGGCTATGCTGCATTAAAAGAAGCGATTCGTAATGCTTCAGTTCGTGATATTCCAGCTTAATTCTGTATAGCTGGTTATAGAAAAGGGCGCTTATGCGCCCTTTCTTGTTTAATGCAAAGCTGTTCTAACAACTTAGAAGCGATAGCCTATTTTCAAACCATAGCCAAGCGCATGGTTATCTTCAAATTCACCTACTGGATTACCACCAGTTTGAGCAGTAGCATCACCTAACCAGAAGTATTTAACACCTGCTTGGATGAAATAGTTTTCAGCAGGACTATATTGACCACCTAGACCAACATTCCAATTCCCTTCAACAGGGCCTAAAGTCGTAATAGGGTTACCTGCACCAGAGTCATAACCCACAGCTGCAGTACCCGCCCATTTATCATTGAACTTACGAGAAATACCTGTAGTGATTGAGTACTGATCGTCAGAATAATCAATTAAATTGTTGCCGCCTGAACGTTGGAATAATGCTTGCGGTGTTACTGCAAATTGATCCCAATGAACCCAGCGAAGGTTAGCAAAAGCTAAAGTGTTTGCAGCAATACCAGTTTGTAAATCTACGTTTACAGATTGCGGTGTAATTGCATCAACACGAGCGTCAGCTAAACCGATCGTAGTACCTGTAGGTAGAGTAACACCAGGAGCAACAGTCATAGGAGATGAAAGCGTATAAGTTTCTTCACCAGTTGCTTTGTGCTTGATTTCTGAACGATACGTTACAGAAGCTTTTAAAGCAATTTTTGGAATAGAGTAGGCGAAACCTGCTAACCAACCATATGCTTCTTCTTCAGCAATCTTGATGTTATAACCAGAAAGGCCTTGGTAAGCTAAACCACGGAGTTTGATATCTGCTTCAACAGTTTGCCATACTGGACCTGCATAGAAGTTCCAGTTCTCTGTTGGTTGGTAACCAATTAACGCTGTTAGGTTTTGTGTATCAACTTCAACACTTGTACCCGTGCCGTTTGAACCGAAGAAAAGTGAATTGCTGTCGTATGCTGCATCTGCACCATACGGTTGATCATAGATCAAACCTAAAGAAATTTTATCAGTCGCTTGTACTTTAATTGCTGCTGAAGGGAAGTAGTAGTCTTCACCCATGTCATCAACTTTATTTTTCAGTAAATCTTGACCTTCTACTTTTGGGTCTAAAATAGAAATGCCAGCTTCTGCATAGTTACCAGGTTGTAAGAATGCTGAAATAGACTGACCTGAACGATCTAGACCCGCTGCAAATAATGATGCTGTTGGTAAAGCGGTAAGTAAAATTGCGTAGCTAAGGTGATTTAAGCGCATACTTTTCCCTGTTTGTAACTTTTGATGTTATTTCAATGTGTGGAAAGTAACATAAATAGAAAAACAGTAAATAAGAGTTGCTACTCTAAAATTGAACTAAGGAAGTTAAAAAATGAGCATGACTAGAGTATTTATTCTAGTGGTTGATAATTATCTTTATGATTTTTAAATGAAAAATTAGAGTAAAAAGCTTAGTTTTTGATAAAACTGTTGGTAAATTTAAATGTTTATTGTTTGATCAAACAATATGGCGAAACGAAAAAAAGTTAAGGCCATAGCGAACTATGGCCTTAAGCTTACTATTTAATTAAAATTTATAACCGATTTTTAAGCCGTATGCCCATGCATGGTTATCTTCAAATGTTGCAACATAGTCGCTGCTTCCAGCTTGTGCAGCCGTTTGAGCATCTGCATCACCGAGCATGAAGTATTTAACACCGCCAGCAATGAAGTAATTCGGTGCAGGGCTAAATTGTAAACCTAAGCCGACATTCCAGTAACCTTCAGTAGGACCAAGAGTTGATACAGGGTTACCAGCGCCTGAATCCCAACCTACAGATACGTTACCAGCCCATTGGTCATTAAATTTACGACCGACACCTACAGTTGCAGAAATCTGATCATCAGTATATTCCACAAGGTTAAAGCCATCTGGACGACCAACTAGAGGACCTACAGCTTCACTTACCTTACCAAATTTATAAGGTTGAATTGAGAAATTTGACCAGTCAACCCAACGAACGTTCGCAAATGCAACAGTGTTAGCCATGATACCAGTTTGGAAATCTACGTTAACTGACTGTGGAGTTGTGATTTTGGTTTTACCAGCTTGACCTAATGCAGCTAATTGTTCAGCTGATACACCTAAGCCGCCAAGCACAGCTGGTAAACCAGCAAAGTTCATTAAAGATAATGATTCATCTGCTTTTGCATCATGATCAATTTCAGAACGATAAGTAACAGATGCTTTTAAAGCAATATCAGGAATTTGATATGCAAAACCTGCTAACCAACCTGTCCCAGCAGTTTCTTTAAAAGTAGCATCGTAGCCATTAAATAGGCTATACGCTTGACCACGTAGACTTAGATTACCTTTTACTGTTTGGTATACACCACCAGCATAGATGCTGAAGTTTTCAATTGGCTCTACACCAAAAACCATAGATAAATTTTGAGTATCTACTTCAACTTTTGTATTGCCTTCGCCTAAGTAACCATTAGCAGCTGTAAGCGCACCATTAAGTTGTTGGAATGCAGGACTTGCTAATACTTGTTGCTTTGCAGCTGCAAGAGTTTGTTCATTTACTGGAATGTTTTGAGCTTCTAACGCAGCAACTGCTTTAGATGTAACAATATTGTTAACTGCACTTGCAGATAACACTGTGTCGCTGCCTGGTGCAGATGTGAATACGTTATTACCTGTATATTCTGCGTCAGCACCAAATGGTTGGTCGTAAATTAGACCAAAAGAAAATTTATCAGTTAACTGAAGTTTAATAGCCGCTGAAGGGAAGTAGTAATCACCCGCCATATCTTCAATATTGCGACGAGTTTCACTAGTACCAGACTCTTTACCTTCAACAGTAGGATCAAGAACTGAAATACCTGCTTCAAAATAATTTCCTGGTTGTAAGAATGCAGACATAGATTGGCCTGAACGGTCCATTGCTGCAGCAAAAGCACCTGTCATTGGAACTGAAGCAAGAATCATGGCTGTAGCTAAAGTTTTTAATTTCATTCTTCGTCATTCCTTGAGATACGAATTTGATTTTTATGGTTACTGCATATATTCGTTATGGAAAACTTCTTAATACTCTTAGGCTTAATTGTTACTCCATGTGACAAAAATAGCACAATTAAAATAAGAGTAAATGCTCTAGATTGAAAAATATGGCTAAAAGTTGCTATTTTTAGAGTAAAAGTACTAATTAGTATATATAACATTTTGATTATTATTTAATATTTTCATTTAGCGCATTATTTTCTAAACCTAGAAAAAAATTGAAAAAATTTTGATATGAGCAGTCATAAATTGATTTTTTGGCCTTATGGACCATACTATGTGTCGTTTTTTGCATTGAGAGGTAGGTGGTTAGCACATTTTAAAGCGCTATTTAACTGTTCTTAAAAATAGTCTTTGAACAGTAATCTTTGTAAAAACAATAATTAAGTTAAAAACTGTAATTGATGGGTTTTTAGTGTGAAAGGTTCTTTCTTTATATTTATTGGTATATGGGGGATTACAAATACAGGGAGGAGGGATATCTCAGAAATTGTGCGCTCTGCGGGACTCGAACCCACGTCGGTCGCTTAGGAGGCAACTGCTCTATCCAGTTAAGCTAAGAGCGCAAGACGGAGGCTAATGTACTCCTATTTTAGCTAAAAAAAAAGTTATTGCCGAAACAATAACTTTTTAAATTACTTAGTCTTTATGAACTTCATTGGGGTCAATGTCGCTCAAATCTTTAGGATTAAGATAGTTAAACATTAATAACATGACTGTAATCCAAACAGGGATCATTAGAACAGATTCCATAAAGCCCTGAGTCCACATAATAAAGAGAACTAAAGCAATAAAGATCAGAACGATGTAGTTGCTGACTGGTGCCCAAAGTGCAGGATAAGACGTTGTAAAATTCAAAATACGTTTTGCACGACGGAACTGTAAGTGAGTCATGGTAATCATCGCCCAGTTAAGGACAAGTGCACCAACCACCACATACATTAAGTGACCAAGCGCATCTTCAGGTACGAAGTAGTTTAAGAGTACGCAACCGAAAATCAGGACTGCAGAAAGTAATACCGCTGGAATTGGCACGCCACTTTTGTTGGTTTTAGCGAAAACTTTTGGAGCATTACCTTGCTTCGCCAAGCTGTAAAGCATACGGCTATTGGCATACATACCGCTGTTATAAACAGACAGTGCTGCAGTTAAAATAATGAAGTTCAGTAAATGTGCAGCCCAATCAATACCCAGTTGGCTAAAGATCATCACAAATGGACTTTTGTCTAAACCACCTAGTTCAAGCTGATTCCATGGCACAAGTGATAATAGAATAGTCAAAGAACCCACGTAGAAAATCAAAATACGAAAAACAACTTGGTTAATCGCTTTAGGAATAGTTTCTTTTGGATTTTCAGCTTCCGCTGCCGCCATACCAATCAGTTCAATACCACCGAAGGCGAACATCAAGAAAGCTAGCATGAAGAATAAGCCTTCAAAACCATTTGGGAAGAAGCCGCCTTGACTCCATAAGTTGGTAAATGATGCTGTAGAGTTGGCATCTGCTGTAAGTAGCAAATACAAACCAAATACGATCATCGAAATAACTGCAGTGACTTTAATAATCGACAGCCAAAACTCAGATTCACCATAAAACTTCACATTACCTAAGTTTACTAAAGTAATGATCACGAAGAAGAATAGTACAGATGCCCACGCTGGAATATGAGGCCACCAGTAATTGATGTATTTCGCAACAGCGGTGAGTTCTGTCATTGCCACTAAAATATAGAGAATCCAGTAGTTCCAACCTGTTAAGAAACCTGGAAATTTCCCCCAATATTTATATGCAAAATGGCTAAATGAACCCGCTACAGGTTCATGGACGATCATTTCACCCAACTGACGCATAATTAGAAAGGCGATCAGACCGCCAATGGCGTAGCCGAGAATAATGGATGGTCCAGCAGATTGAATCACATGCGCTGAGCCCAAGAATAAGCCTGTACCAATTGCACCACCCATGGCAATCAATTGAATATGACGATTCTTTAAGCCACGCTTGAGTTCGGAGGAATTGGTAGTCAAGTTACTCTTCCCGAGAATGGTTTAATTTTGGTAATTGTAATGTATAGAGAATGAATAGCCTAGTAGCTCAAAATTTATGAAAAATATTTATAGGTTTGATAACATAATTTTTGTTTTAAATGCTGAATTAAAAATTTATGAATCAATAGATTAATTTTATTTTAATTGAAATTCTGATACTTGGCTTTATATGGAAAAGGTATCAAATGTTGTTTTTTTATACTTAAGTCATGTGATTGTTAAAACTTCAATTAAACATTGTATGATGCAAAAGCGCAGAAAAGAACGCTCTGCCAAAACACAATGATAAAGATTAAGGATTCAATAAAAATGAGTTTTGCTCCCCAAATTAAAATTGCAGCGACTTATATGCGTGGTGGTACAAGTAAAGGTGTATTTTTCAAGCTAGATGATTTACCGCTTGCAGCACAACAAGCTGGAAAAGTTCGCGACCAACTTTTATTGCGTGTGATTGGCAGTCCAGATCCTTATGGCAAACAAATTGATGGGATGGGGGGAGCGACTTCAAGTACCAGTAAAACCGTGATTTTGGCAAAAAGTTCACAGCCTGAGCATGATGTAGATTATCTATTTGGACAAGTGTCGATTGATAAAGCATTTGTCGACTGGAGTGGTAACTGCGGAAACTTAACGGCAGCGGTTGGTGCATTTGCCATTTCAAATGGTTTGGTTGAGGCATCACGTATTCCTGAGAATGGTTTGTGTACGGTTCGTATTTGGCAAGCCAATATTCAAAAGACCATTATTGCGCATGTACCTATTACTGATGGTGCAGTACAAGAAACTGGTGATTTTGAACTAGATGGTGTGACCTTCCCAGCAGCCGAAGTTCAAATTGAATTTTTAGACCCCGCAGATGATGGTGAAGATGGCGGCGCTATGTTCCCTACAGGGAATTTGGTCGATACTTTAACCGTACCCGATGAAGGCAGTTTCCCAGCAACATTTATTAATGCAGGTATTCCAACGATCTTCTTAAATGCAGAAGATATTGGTTATGTCGGCACTGAACTGCAAGATGCGATCAATGGTGATGCCAAGGCATTGGCCCGTTTTGAAAAAATCCGTGCTTATGGTGCGCAGCAAATGGGTTTGATTTCAGATATTGCTGAAGCAGAACAGCGTCAACATACCCCAAAGATTGCATTTGTTTCAAAACCGAAAGCCTATACATCTTCGAGTTCTAAACAAATTTCAGAACAAGATACGGACTTATTGGTTCGTGCCTTGTCGATGGGGAAACTGCATCATGCCATGATGGGCACAGCGGCAGTTGCCATTGGTACAGCTGCGGCGATACCGGGAACGCTTGTGAACTTAGCCGCGGGTGGTGGGGAGCGAGAAGCTGTGCGTTTCGGACATCCGTCTGGGACGCTACGTGTAGGTGCGCAAGCAATTTATGAAAATGGTCAGTGGGTCGTTAAAAAAGCCGTGATGAGCCGAAGTGCGCGTGTCTTAATGGAAGGCTGGGTGCGTATTCCTGCGGATAGTTTGGATTAAGCATTTAACATCTCATTTGAAATCAGCCTCTGCTTTGCAGGGGCTTTTTTTTGCCTTTATCTTTTATATGAATAAGCAAATCATGAATTGGTATATCTTTTTATATAATATGAACTGCATTTAATATTAGAAAGTTTCTGTGATTTATGTCAGATTAATTTTGTTAGCATTTTGCGTAGCTTTACCCTGAAAAAAAGTAGCGAAACCATGCTTAAAAAAGACTTATTGACATCCTCCCCCCCTTAAACATAGGTATCTACACATTTTTTATAAATTGAATGCGATCTGAGCAATCGCATTCAGCTCATCAGACGAATACTCTGACAACAACTGAAGAGTGTTCAATAGTATTGAAAGCCCTGCCAGTATGGCAG
>NZ_VOYW01000065.1:0-10325 GCF_013420085.1 Acinetobacter sp. YH12027 | reverse complement strand
AGTACCAGCGTACGGCCCACAGAATGATGTCACGCTGAAAATGCCGGCCTTTGAATGGGTTCATGTGCAGCTCCATCAGCAAAAGGGGATGATAAGTTTATCACCACCGACTATTTGCAACAGTGCCATCGCGAGTGGGTCAGGGTGGGACGGCTTAAAAACCCTTGTTGCAATGGCAACCAGGCTGACCGCCACCATGGCCGACGATCCGCTCAATCATGTGCTCGACGGTTATCACCGCTTCCGCCGATACGCTCCACGCATGTTGCGCCTGCTCGATCTGCGAGCTGCGCCCGTTGCACTGCCGCTTCTGGAAGCGGTGACGGCCCTTCGTACCGGTTTGAACGATGCCGCGATGACCAGCTTCTTGCGGCCCAGCTCGAAATGGCATCGCCACCTTCGGGCCCAGAGGGCTGGCGACGCTCGCCTATGGGAGATCGCGGTGCTGTTCCATCTGCGCGATGCGTTCCGCTCCGGAGATGTCTGGCTTACTAGGTCCCGGCGCTATGGCGATCTGAAACACGCACTCGTTCCGGCACAATCCATCGCGGAAGGCGGTCGTCTCGCTGTGCCATTGCGGCCGGAGGAATGGCTGGCAGACCGGCAAGCTCGCCTCGACATGCGGTTGCGCGAGCTTGGCCGTGCCGCTCGCGCAGGCACGATCCCGGGCGGGTCGATTGAAAACGGCGTTCTGCATATCGAGAAACTCGAAGCCGCCGCGCCGACAGGCGCCGAAGATCTGGTGCTCGATCTCTACAAGCAGATCCCGCCCACGCGCATCACCGATCTCCTGCTGGAGGTGGATGCGGCGACCGGCTTCACCGAAGCGTTCACCCATCTGCGCACAGGAGCACCCTGCGCTGACCGGATCGGGCTAATGAACGTTATCTTGGCGGAAGGGATCAACCTCGGCTTGCGCAAAATGGCGGATGCGACAAACACCCACACCTTCTGGGAATTGATCCGCATTGGACGGTGGCATGTCGAGGGCGAAGCCTATGACCGGGCGCTGGCCATGGTGGTCGAGGCACAGGCAGCGTTACCCATGGCCCGGTTCTGGGGCATGGGCACATCGGCTTCGAGCGACGGACAGTTCTTCGTCGCTACAGAGCAAGGTGAGGCCATGAACCTGGTCAACGCGAAATATGGCAATACCCCGGGCCTGAAAGCCTATAGCCACGTCTCCGACCAATATGCGCCGTTCGCAACCCAGGTGATTCCTGCAACGGCAAGCGAAGCGCCTTACATCCTCGATGGCCTGCTGATGAACGATGCTGGACGCCATATCCGCGAGCAGTTCACCGACACGGGCGGCTTCACCGATCACGTCTTTGCCGCATGTGCCATTCTCGGCTACCGGTTCGCTCCGCGCATCCGCGACCTGCCATCCAAACGGCTCTACGCGTTCAATCCGTCGGCCGCCCCGGCGCACCTGCGAGCGTTGATCGGCGGAAAGGTCAACCAAGCCATGATCGAGCGCAATTGGCCCGACATCCTGCGCATCGCCGCCACCATTGCTGCCGGGACCGTCGCGCCAAGCCAGATTCTGCGGAAACTCGCCTCCTATCCGCGGCAGAACGAGCTCGCGACAGCCCTGCGGGAAGTCGGTCGCGTCGAGCGCACCCTGTTCATGATCGACTGGATTCTGGATGCCGAACTCCAACGGCGTGCCCAGATCGGGCTCAACAAAGGCGAAGCTCATCATGCGCTGAAGCGGGCAATCAGCTTCCACCGCCGCGGTGAAATCCGCGACCGTTCCGCCGAAGGCCAGCATTACCGCATCGCCGGCATGAATCTGCTCGCCGCCATCATCATCTTCTGGAACACCATGAAGCTCGGCGAGGTCGTTGCAAACCAGAAACGCGATGGAAAGCTGCTATCGCCCGATCTCTTGGCCCATGTTTCGCCGCTCGGATGGGAACACATCAATCTCACCGGAGAATATCGCTGGCCAAAGCCTTAGCGTAGGATTCCGCCCCCTCCCGCAAACGACCCCATTTTGTGATTTTGAATTAGATAATAATAAGTGATCGGCTTTGCTAATTGATGTTTTTGCTGTTGTCAGCTTAAAAGCTGAACAAGATTAAATAATGGAAATTTGATATGAATATGCGCATTCGTTTGATTGCAGGCGCAATCACCGCACTCATCGTGGGCTTTGGTTTTATGGCCTATGATAAATATACAGGCCGTGAATGGGTCGTCTCACCTGATCAGATTGAAGCGGCTCAAAGCAGTGGTAAAGCGGGTGTGGAAACACGTCCGGGCACGGTTGCGGTACGTGCAATCCGCAGCGAAGATGCGGATATACTGCCATTTAAATGGCTTGGTTATGGTTTGGTTGCAGGGTTCTTTGTCGTCTATTCAACACGCAAACCAAAAGCTGCACCAAAAGCATAATCTTTAAGTTAATCATTTTAAAAGCCTCGCTTTGCGGGGCTTTTTTATGTTGCATCTGCTAAGTTATTTTGTGGCTTTCTTCATTTCCAGACCGGAAATTAAAGCATCCAATCCATATTCAAAGGCAAAATCGGCACCTTCCGCATCGAATGTATCAAAGGCATGAGATAGAAACTGTGATGGCTGTGCAGGGGCTTCTTTTGAGGCTTGTTTGCGTTCAGAACTATCTTCGAGGGCTGCTTGCTGCTCACTGACAGAGCCCGTCGTATAATGACTGACAATCACTAATGCCCGTACGGCATCGGGCTGTTCAAATCCGCTCTCACATAAAAATCTGATCTGTTTTTCCACGCGCTCATATTGCGCACTGGTTGGGCGTGTGCCCGCATGAATGCGTGCGCCATCACGATAAGAAAGCAGTGCGCTACGAAAGCTGAGTGCATTTTCTTTTAAAAAGACACGCCAGTCTTCTCCTGTCTGAGGCACGGTGCGGGTGTGATTTTTTTCTAACATGGCTTCAGATAAGGCATCAAGCAGGGCGCGCTTATTGCGAAAATGCCAATAAAGAGCAGGTTGCTGCACCTTCAGGCGCTCGGCCAATTTTCGCGTTGTTAAATTGTCAACACCGACTTCGTTGAGAAGTTCAAGTGCAGCCTGAATAACGGTCTCACGATCCAATTTGGTCATTTTATTGCATTACCTCTTGACAATTTATCGTTGATAAAGTTTATTATCGCCAACTTATCAATGATAAATAAAAGTCACATCTATGTCAAAATCACTTATAACCGCACTCATTGTTGTCGCGCTTGATGCGATTGGTTTGGGATTAATCATGCCGGTGGTTCCGGCTTTATTAAATGAATTTGTACCGGCAGAGCAAACAGCATTTCACTATGGTGTTTTTTTATCGCTTTATGCGTTTATGCAGGTCTTTTGCGCGCCCGTTTTAGGGCGGTTATCTGACCGCTATGGACGGCGGATTATTTTGCTGGTTTCATTTTTAGGTGCCACGATTGATTATAGCATAATGGCGGCAGCGCCTGTTTTATGGGTGCTTTATATCGGCCGGATTATCTCAGGTGTTACCGGAGCAACTGGTGCAATCGCGGCATCAATTATCGCTGATACAACTAAACAGGAAGAACGTGCGCGTTGGTTTGGTTTTATGGGGGCGTGTTTTGGTGCAGGTATGATTGCAGGGCCTGCTATTGGCGGTGTTCTTGGTGATATATCTGTGCATGCGCCCTTTGTGGCAGGGGCTCTTCTCAATGCAATTGCCTTTTGTTTGGTGGCTTTCTTGTTGCCCAAAACGCCGTCACAACCGCCTGAAGGACAGCCAGCCAAAATCAATTTGTTTGAAGGCTTTCGCTTCAATTTTGCAGTTCAGGGACTTGCCAGCTTTTTTGCGTTGTTTTTTCTTATGCAGCTGATTGGGCAGGCGCCCGCCGCTTTGTGGGTGATTTATGGCGAACAGCGCTTGAATTGGGATATTGGCACAGCAGGTGTGTCGCTGGCCGTTTTTGGTGCAGCACATACATTCGTACAAGCTGTTTTAACCGGCACTCTTTCAAAGCGACTGGGTGACCGCGGTGTGTTGCTGCTTGGAATGGGCGCTGATATGTGCGGGTTTTTATTGCTGGCTTTTATCACGCAAAGCTGGATGGTTCTGCCGGCAATTTTTATGCTGGCCACAGGCGGCATTGGTATGCCTGCTTTGCAGGCCATTATTTCAGGTCTTGTTTGCGATGAAAAACAAGGTGCTTTACAGGGAACTTTAACGGGGTTGACGAATATAACCTCGATTATCGGGCCGGTCGGATTTACGACGCTTTATGGCTTAACCGCGGGGCAGTGGGATGGTTGGGTTTGGCTCGTCGCAGCAAGCCTTTATCTTATTGCTATACCATTATTGCGCCAGTCAGCCAGTTTATTGCGATCTTAAAATCTTGGCGGGAGATCAAGCAATCCCGCCAATAAAACCGCTGAGTTCATCAAGACGCACCATTGCCATGCGCATGGTGCCACGGCAATTTTGAGCTTTGCAGCGTGCGCGTCGTTCAACTTCGTCCAAATATAATTGCTCGTGTCCTCGAATTGAGCTGATCATTGCCTTATTGATATAAACAAGGCGGTTACATTTCTTGCAGGTCATTTCTAATCTTTGATGGTCTGCAAGATCACTGGCTTTATAGCGGGTTTTCCAGTTTCCGGGTGGGGATGCCATTTTCATCACCAGAAGTCTTCAGGTGAGGGAATACGGACATAGCTGATTTTACCGCCCACATGGGGTCGTTTGCGGGAGAGGGCGAAATCCTACGCTAAGGCTTTGGCCAACGATATTCTCCGGTAAGATTGATGTGTTCCCAGGGGATAGGAGAAGTCGCTTGATATCTAGTATGACGTCTGTCGCACCTGCTTGATCGCGGCCGCGATAGCTAGATCGCGTTGCTCCTCTTCTCCATCCGCGTTCCAAGCTGCGGAAAGGCACCCATAAGCGTACGCCTGGTCGAGCAGGCGACGCGGATCGACGTCCAGCGCACGAGAGAATGCGTCCGCCATCTGTGCAATGCGTCTAGGATCGAGACAAAGGTCGTCTCTGTCAGCCGGATCGTAGAACATATTGGCGGCGCCAAAGCCCACTTCACCGACCAGACCGACGGGATCTATCACCAGCCAGCCGCGACTGGAGAACATGATGTTTTCATGATGCAGATCGCCATGTAGCCCACGCAGTTCCGAGGCATTGCTCATCATTTGATCGGCTATAATCGCCGCGTGGACGTAGTCAGTTTGACAACCTGCGTTTTGATCATCGCGCGCCCGCTGAAACAAAGCTGCAAAGCGATCCCGGATCGGGAGAAGGGCAGAAGGCAGGGGTTCCTCAGATGCGGCATACAGCTTCGCCATTAGTTCCGCTGCAATTTCGGTCGCCTGGTAGTCGCCGTGCTCGGCAACGATGTGAGAGAGCATTCGCTCCCCGGCATATTCGAGCAACATCAGATTGTTCTCACGACCGAGCAACCGGACTGCTCCCCTCCCATTGCGCCATACCAGATAGTCGGCCCCGCGCAGTTCATCAGCAATGTCTTCTATAGGTTTCAATCCCTTGACGATTGCAGGAGTCCCGTCTGGCAATGAAACTTTCCAAACGAGGCTGGAAAAGGTGTCCGCAATGAGAACAGGTTGCGAAACGTGCCAATGAGCAGGAAAAACAGGCGGCATGAACATCAACCCCAAGTCAGAGGGTCCAATCGCAGATAGAAGGCAAGGCGTTCGCGGTCGGGGGCTTCGATCCCCAATACATTGAATAGGACAGCGAAGGCGCGCTCTGCTTCATCTGGCGCTGCCCAGTTCTCTTCGGCGTTAGCAATCATGAGTGCCAAATCGGCATAGCGATCTGCTGTTCCGAGCCGCCCAAGGTCGATCAGACCCGTGCATTGAAGAGTTTTAGGGTCCACCATGAAGTTCGGCATGCAGGGATCACCATGGCAAACAACCATATCGGTGCGCTCTTGGTCGAGCCGCACCGGTAGCTCTCGTTCGACACGAGCCAAAAGATCGAGCTGCGGCGTACTCTTGTCCTCGTCCGGTAAGAAGTCGGGATTGACGGCATTGCGGGACACCACATCAACGGCGCGTCCGAACATTCGCGACAGCCTGCGCTCAAACGGACATTGATCAACCGATAGGCTGTGAACAGCGCCAAGTTGCTGCCCCATTGACGGCCACGCTTTGAGCAAATCCGCTCCAGACAGATCAGCCGCCGGTACTCCCGGAATTGCCGTTATCACCAAGCATGCACCCTCCTGTTCCTCCTGCCAGTTGATCACCTCGGGGCAAGCCACACCTCGACCTTTGAGCCAAATGAGGCGGTCACGCTCTCCAGCGAGCTCACCGCGGCGGGAAGCAGGTGCGATTTTCGCGAAGGCATGCCCGTCACCACGTCGAAAAACAAAATCACCAGATTCTCCGCCTCTGACAGGCAACCAGTCAGAATGCGATTCACCAAAAAAAATATTAGTTCGATTCAATGGAGGTTCCTTCAGTTTTCTGATGAAGCGCGGAGGTGGCTCATTTGTCTTTTCTCAACAACAACAAAATAATTTTATGGGGTAAAGGGGTATCCCCTTTCGGACTTCCAAACTTAATGAAATTAGTTTGGTAAAGTGCCCCATTCTGGAAAACCATTATAGCTTAGGAAGGCATTGAATCTCAATGGCAGGTATCCTATGCTTGAATGGTTTTTTAGGTATGGGAATTACAATGACAAATGAATCTTTAGAACAGAGAATTGCTAAGCAGGAAGAACGCTTAAAGCAACAGGAAGAACGCTTAAAGCAGCTTAAAGCTCAAAAGCAGGCTAAAGACGCTCGTGAAAAGGCAAAACAGAAAGAACAAAATCGAAAAAACGATACCAGACGTAAAATTTTACGGCACTGTTGCAAATAGAGATTTGAGTCGATGAAGTTCCCTTTAAAAAGTGCTTAGAGACCGAAAACCCTGTTGATTAGACACACTTCACCCTGAGGCTGACCATAATAAAATGACGATGCTTGTCCTTTACGTAGTGCACGCATGACTTCAATACCTTTAATTGTGGCATAAGCCGTCTTCATAGATTTGAATCCTAATGTGGCCCTGATGATCCGCTTTAACTTACCATGATCACATTCAATGACATTATTTTTATACTTAATCTGCCTGTGTTCAAGGTCTGGTGGACATTTTCCTTCTCGCTTTAATCGTGATAAAGCATGCCCATAGGTCGCTGCTTTATCTGTATTGATGACCCGTGGAATTTGCCATTTTTTCACCGTATTGAATATCTTTCCTAGAAAACTATAGGCTGATTTACTGTTCCGCCTAGCGGAAAGGTAAAAGTCAATCGTATGACCACGTTGATCAACTGCACGATACAGGTAAGTCCATCGCCCCTTCACTTTGATATAAGTCTCATCCATATGCCATGAATGTAAATCTGTAGGATTACGCCAATACCAGCGTAAGCGTTTTTCCATTTCTGGAGCATAACGCTGAACCCAACGATAAATTGTACTGTGATCCACATTTATGCCTCGTTCAGCGAGCATTTCTTGAAGTTCACGATAGCTGATGCCATATTTACAATACCAACGAACAGCCCAAAGAATGATTTCACCTTGAAAGTGCCGACCATGGAAGGGATTCATCTGCTGTATCTCGAAATAAATAAGATATTTAGCTTATCACGTCAGCCTATTTGCAACAGTGCCCAAAATATCCTTATCAAGTGGTGGTGCATAACAAACCTGCTTTAGATGGTGGCGAACAACCCCATGCCCATTTGATGTTTAGTGAGCGATTAAATGATGGTATTGCTCGCCCTTTTGATCGCTTCTTCAAGCGTCATAACTCCAAGGATCCTGCTAAGAGCGGGGCGAAAAAAGACAACACAGGATTAGCCCCTGCTGAGCGTAGAACGCTGTTAAAAGCCCAACGTGAACGTTGGGGTGAGTTAGTGAATCATCACTTGCTAGAACATGGCTTTGAGCCTGTGGTAGATATGCGGAACTGGAAACAGCGTGGGCTTGATAGTAAACCTAATAATTATACTATGAAGCAGATGAATAATCCTGATTTCAAAGAAGCTTATAGTGAGATGGTAACGACTAGGCGAGAATTAAGTGAAATTGAGCCTTTGGCGGATAGCGATCTATCAGTTGCTCCAAAATCTCAACCCGTGCCAAGAAATAGCTATCCTAGACCTTTCTAAATATTGCTAATTGGGGGCAGCACAGAATTCGGAGAAAATAGCACGCTAAGGAATTTTGTGGACTAATTAATTTATTAAAATCAGAGATTTATATTTTTATGCTTTGCCTGTCTTCTAGAGATTGGCAACATGCAATTTAATTGAAAATTTTAACGAAGTTTTTAAATAACAACTACATAGAAGTAAACAAATGTACTTACCGCCCTATAATTTCCGTTTTCTGTGCTGACCCCTATATTCGAGTATTTAGACGGGAACGAAGAAGACTATGATTTCTCAAGATAGCGAGAAAAACTGACTACCTAGAATAGTCTGTTATAGGCGGTTTTCTTATAACGGTCTGTTCTAGGTAGTCTATTAATAGGTCTAAGGGGCTTTTTAGGTGGTTCCGCTAGGGTATACTGAAAATAAACTTGTCCTGTACCTGATTCCAGTAAAACACTCTCCGAAAATATCGAGACGATTCACGGTTGGTTACAGATAGTTTGGGTGTTATTTTTATCTCTATGCTTGATAGGCTTTATGAGCTTACCACAAATAATTTTTCATTCGGTCAGTCCTCGCTTTCATCCGACCAATTTTGACTCAACTCACTCACCAAACGACTCTCATCGCATTTAAAATCAATATAGTGATAGGTATTGGCAGGCAATAGCCAATCCTGCCCTGTCAGTGGACATTTTTGTTCCATATCTTCTGCCTGTGTCCAATCACGGTAATTCATTAGAAAATAATAGGTGGGTACACCTGTGCTTTGTTCAATGATACGGCACAATTCTCGACCTATTTTGCTATGCTCAGAATTGGGATTTTGCATTTGCTCTAAGGCAAAGGCTTCACTTACTGGTTGAGAACCAAGCCACAAACGATATAACGCTTCAGCCTGACGATACCATGACCACACATTATCATAACAAGGGTGATCAGGTTGGGTATATGGGATTTTATATAGAGGAATGCCTTGTAAGGTTACTCCATCTAGTAAAGGCGAACTCCAGCCCCAACGCAACATGTAAAATTCAGATTGCGTTGGTACGGCATAACGGGGAAGAGGATAGTCATGGTCTTCTCCGATATACAAGGTTTGAATGGGTTTACCTGCTAACTGTTCGATTTTATTGTGCATTTCTTGGGCATAGCTGTTCATATTTTTACGGTCAAGGGCATCCATTTCAGGACACACCACAGTCACGCGAGTAATATCATTTTGGCTAACAGCTAAATGATGGTTACGGGGTAATATTTGTCCGTTGCCTTCTAAATTTCCTAAATAACAAAATACATCATGGTCGTGGCTATCATCATCTTCAGCGATACCTGTATATTGGGGTATGATAATATCAAAGGCGTGCATTTTTATATCTCATGCTTAATTTATATTAAATATATTTGGGGATGTTGCTGTTGAAATTGGTTAAAGTGCTGTCTTGTAGTGTCAATTTAACCTATACCGTCAATGCCGTACACTCTAAATATTAATAATACTTAAACTACTTGATATTATAACTATAATTTTTCTTATCATATTTACCGAAATAAGGAACAGCTACATCCTTATGCACTGTATTATTACTATCAGTATATGTAATTACTATAGAGTCTTCGGTGTCAGAATATTTTATAGGATACTTAAATGATTGATTAGGAGATAAATTACCTATATTTTCTGATTTATTAGTGGTTTTATAAGTTAAATTAACCTTAGTTATATCTTCGGAGGTTTTGTTATTTATAATTAGCATCCCTTCTGATTCACTTTGACTGGAACAAGCCACAGTAATTAATGCACTTAAGCTAATTACATACAGTTTTCTTATTGAGATCTTCACGAGCCAAACCTTTAGTTATTTTATTTAATACAAAATAATTCTATGCAAGAAATGCCACTCTCAACTTCTTAAGCCTATTGGAATGGCTGTATTACAAGAATTGTAAGTTTAATATTGAAAGTCTAACCTTCGTAAAATAAATGATTTAGCGAAAAAAAGTTGAGAGTTAAGCATAAAATGGAATCTTATTTTTCACCAAAGGAATTAGAAGATGTGTAAGCGTCCGCTGAACACACCTTATGAATTCATCCTATAAGCCTTAATTTAGTCCCCACTTAAAAACAAGTGGGGACTTAAATTTATGACTACAAATAATCAGACATCCATCGCATCTCTTGCGA
>NZ_VOYW01000064.1:0-10351 GCF_013420085.1 Acinetobacter sp. YH12027 | reverse complement strand
TACGTGTATTCATTTCTATCATTTAATCTTAATTCTATTAGATTAATGATAATACTATCATTTAATTATTGCATTAAGTCTAATGATAGATATTGTATGCGATTTGGCTCGCTATCATTCAGGTATACTCTTTTGATAAAAAAAGCATGACTAAAAGCCATGCCTTGGGATTCGTATAACGTGTATTATGTTAATTTTAGGAAAAGTGAAAAATAATCTACAATAGAATCTACGAAAAATTGGCCATCAATTATGCCTGATTTCTCCAGTGGAAATAATTGGATTGTGAGATCCCCCACTCAAAATCATAAATTAGAAAGAATTGAAGCATTTCTTTCCAATTATGCTTATAAACCTCACCGACATGATACTTATGCTATTGGCAGGACTCTTTCCGGAGTTCAAAACTTTCATTACAAAGGTACATTGCAACATAGCTTGCCAGGCATGACTATGGTTCTACACCCGGATGAAAAGCATGATGGTGAATCAGGAACATTAGATGGCTATCGCTATAGAATGATTTACATCGAACCAGCGATGATCCAAACCATTTTAAAGGGTAAACCTTTGCCTTTTATCAGACATGGCTTAAGTAATGATATTCGCCTGTTTAGGGCAATGGATAGCTTTCTAAATAATATAAATAATTATATGGATACCCTAGAAGAGGAAGATGCTCTATTTGATTTGGCAACTACACTGTGTGAAATTTCAGATACTTCATCTAACCAAAACAAAAAATTTGACTACAAGGCAGCAGAGAGAGCGCGTGAGTGTATTTTGGCGTATCCACATGAAAACTTAAGTTTGTCAGATTTAGAGAAACATGCTGATCGTGACCGCTGGAGCCTTTCTCGTGATTTCCGATTATTATTTGGAACTAGCCCACACCGTTATATGATCATGCGTCGCTTAGAAACAGTTAAGTTCTACCTTGCTCAAGGGGAGTCTATTGTTAATGCTGCTTTAAATGCAGGCTTTTTTGATCAGAGTCATATGACCAGACATTTTATAAAAACATTTGGTTTAACTCCCACTCAATGGAAAATGATAAATATTAAAAGATAGCCGTTCGATTTGAACGGCTAATTTGTCCTACAGCAGATTTATTCCATTAAGAAAATCTTTGAACATAAAAAGCCCTGATAAAATCAAGAGTATACCCATCAGCTTATTTAGCCGATTAAACCAGATAGGATTAGCAATTTTGTTGCCTAATACTTTTCCAACCAGAGCATAGGTGAATGGTGCGCCAACAGCACCAAGTGAAATCAGTAAAGAAACTATCAAGATCATGATTCCTGTGATTTTGGCTGCAGGGTACATAATTGTCGTAACAGGTAGAATGACGAGAATGGCTTTTGGATTTAATAACTGAATAAATAAGCCATTTAAGAATGTTAGATGGCTTTCTTGCTGTTGAGTTGTTTCTACATTCGCCCTAATCATTTTTATAGCCAAGTAGAATGTATAAATTGCACCCGCTAAAGCAATATAATGAATCAATCCATGTGGAATAACAGCTTCACCTATATAGCCAAACAATACGAATAAGATCAACATGGCGAAACCAATGCCTAGGTAAAATCCTATAGTCTTTTTTAATTGACCTGTAAGGCCAGAATTTAGCCCCATAAAATTTACAGGGCCTGGGCTATACATAACGCTTAATGTATAAAGAAATATTTCCACAGAGTTCACTCAATTAGATAGCAATAAACATCAAAGAGAGAACGGTATCGAGTTATAGGCCTTAAAGATTGTACGTTTGTGCTGAACTAATTAAAAATTTCTATTTAACTTATGTTCACCTAAAGTTCACTTCATAAGTGTATAAAGAAACTATGTATTGTATTTTCAATTGCTTATATAAATATTAGTCTTGGTTTAGAATTTTAAAGTTCATGAACTATGAGAAAAAACTAAGATACGATCAAAATTGTAGAACAACAAAATTATTTATACTAATTTACAAGCCACGCTGTTTAAGCGTGTCATTAAAAAATAAATCTTTTAATCTCTCCACACAATCTCCACACAATCTCCACACAATCTCCACACAACATCAGCAATTCATAAACACTGCTATTTCAAAATAGTAGTATCTAAAACCCCCCCTCTGAAAAAGCATGTCAACACATTATCATTTAATAGGTTCAATACTTATTACAACTGTACTTTTAATCGGCTGTACACAAGCCAAAGATGCTGAACAGTCCCCAACAGAAATGCCACCAGCGGTTGTCAGTACCATCACGGTATTACCGCATTCCATGAATTTAATTGAAAATCTTCCAGGCCGTGTTGTCGCTTACCGTATTGCTGAAATTCGCCCGCAAGTAGGTGGAATTGTTGATAAAGTACTTTTTAAGCAAGGCTCTTATGTGCAAGCAGGTCAACCGCTTTTTAAATTGAATTCTGAAATATTTCAGGCAGATGTAAAAAGCAATCAAGCCACTTTAAACCGTGCACAAGCTGAGGTGACACGTTTGCAGGTGCTGTTAAAACGCTACACTGAATTAGTAAAAGTAAATGCGGTTAGTCAGCAGGAATACAACAATACCGAAGCAGATTATCAAAAAGCAAAAGCCGATGTGGCGCAAATGCAAGCCATGTTAAGCAGACAACAACTTAATCTTAAATATGCGACTGTTACAGCCCCTATCTCGGGAACGATTGGTGAAATCTTAGTGACTGAGGGTGCATTAGTTGGTCAAGGTGATACTAATGCAATGGCCGTAATACAACAGATTAATAAAGTCTATGTTGATGTAAAGCAATCAATTAGTGATTATGAAAAACTACAGGAAGCTTTACAGCAAGGTGACGTGTCAAATACCAAACATACGGTTGAAATCCTAAATAGTCAGGGTAAACCTTATAACGTTACAGGTGAAATCCTATTTTCGGATACTAAAGTTGATCCTGATACGGGTGATGTCACAATCCGTATTTTAGCCAATAATGAAAATCAAAAACTTTTGCCAGGCATGTATGTTCGAGTCAATATGAGCCGAGCTCAAGTTGAAAATGCGCTCCTAGTTCCAGAACAAGCGATTCAACATGATATTAGTGGTAAAGCCAATGTTACGATTGTTAATCAAAAAGGTTTAGCGCAAAGCAAGCCTGTTCAGCTTGGTCAACGTTATCAAAATAACTATGTGATCAAACAAGGGTTACAAGCAGGTGAGAAAGTCATTGTTGAAGGGGCTGATCGTATACAGCCTGAGCAAAAATTAAAAATTAAGCAGTGGCAACCTACAAATATTAAGGAAAATGGAGGACAGCAATAATGTCCCAATTTTTCATTAGGCGTCCTATTTTTGCATGGGTGATTGCTTTATTTATTATTCTGTTGGGTGTACTAAGCATCCCCAAGTTACCTATTGCACGATTCCCAAGTGTTGCGCCACCACAGATTAGTATTACGGCAATCTATCCAGGTGCTACGCCAAAAACATTGAATGATAGTGTTGTGACCTTGATTGAGCGGGAAATGTCAGGTGTCAAAAACTTACTTTATTACAGTTCAAGTTCAGATAGTTCTGGAACAGCAACAATCACCGCAACATTTAAACCAGGTACAGATGTAGAACTTGCACAAATTGATGTGCAAAACAAAATTAAAGCCATTGAGTCACGCTTACCTCAAACAGTGCGACAACAAGGGCTGATGGTCGATGCTGCGTCGTCTGGTTTTTTAATGATGGTGGGCTTAAGTTCACCGAATGGCAAATATAGTGAAATTGATGTCAGTGACTATATGACTCGCTATGTGATTGAAGAATTAAAGCGGGTTGACGGTGTTGGTAAAGTCCAAAATTTTGGTGCTGAAAAAGCCATGCGGATTTGGGTCGATCCAGATCGTTTGGTTTCTTATGGATTGAGTATTCAAGATGTGAATACAGCCATCCAAAACCAAAACTTGCCGATATCACCAGGTCGTATTGGTGATGTTCCTGCTTTGACGGGGCAACAAATTACTATTCCTTTAACTGCTCAAGGTCAATTAGAAACTGTAGAGCAATTCAAGAAAATTAGTTTACGTGCTCAACAAAATGGCGCCAATGTTCGACTGTCGGATGTCGCTCGTGTCGAAATCGGGGCACAGATGTATAACTTTGCGATTTTAGAAAATGGCAAAGCCTCTACAGCTGTGGCGATACAAATGAGTCCTGGTGCCAACGCTGTCAAGACTGCAGAAGGTGTTAAAGCGAAAATTGAACAGTTAGGTTCAGCACTGCCTGATGGTATGAAATTCTCTATACCTTACGACACTGCACCTTTTGTAAAAATCTCGATTGAAAAAGTAATCATGACATTGCTTGAAGCTATGGCATTAGTTTTTATTGTCATGTTTATCTTTTTACACAATGTTCGATACACCTTAATTCCGGCGATTGTTGCACCGATTGCATTGCTTGGCACATTCTCAGTCATGCTGCTTGCTGGTTTTTCGATTAATGTGCTGACCATGTTCGGTATGGTGCTTGCGATCGGGATTATTGTCGATGATGCGATTGTGGTCATTGAGAATGTTGAACGCATTATGGCGACAGAAGGCTTATCTCCAGTTGAAGCCACATCTAAAGCCATGAAGGAAATTACCAATCCGATTATTGGCATCACCTTAGTGTTAGCCGCTGTATTCTTGCCGATGGCATTGGCGTCAGGCTCAGTGGGGATTATCTATCGTCAGTTCACCATTACCATGTCGGTTTCAATTTTATTCTCAGCTTTCCTTGCACTGACATTAACCCCTGCGTTATGTGCAACGATGTTAAAACCGATTGATCAAGACCATCAGAAAAAGGGTGTTTTTGCATCGTTTGATCGCAGTTTTGAGAAGCTGAACAATCGCTATGAACGCAGTTTATTTAAAGTAATTAAACATAAAACCCTCGCAATGTTATGTTTCTTAGGCATTGTCATTGTGCTGATTTTTAGTTTTAAACACGTTCCGACTGCGTTTATGCCAGAAGAAGATCAGGGGTGGTTTATGACTTCGATTCAACTTCCTGCGGATGCAACTCAAGAACGTACCCGTAAAGTCGTTGCTGAGTTTCAAAATTATTTAGACCAAGAAACGGGGATTAAAGACAATATGGCGGTCTTAGGTTTTGGTTTTAGTGGATCTGGTCAGAATACAGCGATGTATTTTACCAATCTATTGCCATTCGAAGAGCGTACTATTACGGCACAAGAAGTCGTGAATAATGCCAATATAGCGATGGCTGAAAGTTCAGAAGGTCAAACCATGTCTGTGTTACCACCAGCAATTGATGAATTGGGTAACTCATCTGGTTTTTCACTGAGATTATTAGATCGTGGCAATATTGGCATGCCTGCTTTAAGAGAAGCACAAGATCAGCTTTTAGCATTAGCAGCACAAAGTAAAATCGTGGCGGAGGTCTATCCTGAAGGTTTGCCAGATGGCAGTTCTGTACAGCTTAAAATTGATAGAGATAAATTGCAGGCATTAGGTGTTAATTTCAGTGATGTGACCGATATTATTTCAACCTCAATGGGTTCGATGTATATCAATGATTTTCCAAATCATGACCGTATGCAGCAAGTCATTGTGCAACTTGATGCCAAATCACGCATGAGTATTGAAGATATTCTTCAGATTAAGGTGAACAGTCAAAGCGGTAAATTGGTTTCAATGTCTGAAATAATTACTCCAATTTGGCAACATTCCCCACAACAATACAATCGTTACAACGGTCGTCCATCATTGAGTATTTCTGGCAGTCCAGCAGCAGGTATATCTTCAGGACAAGCCATGACTGAGATGGAAAATTTGATTGAACAACTTCCGAAAGGTGTGGGTTATGAGTGGACTGGGATTTCTCTAGAAGAAAAACAGTCGGAATCACAAACCTTGTTTTTATTACTGTTGTCGATGTTAGTCGTTTTCCTTGTCTTGGCAGCGCTTTATGAAAGCTGGTCAATTCCATTCTCTGTGATGCTAGTTGTCCCTCTAGGGTTGATTGGCGCCTTTTTAGCAGTAATGTTACGTGGTATGCCAAATGATATTTTCTTTAAGGTCGGCATGATCACGATTATTGGTCTATCTGCAAAGAATGCTATTTTGATTGTTGAGTTTGCAAAAGCACTAAGAGAAGAAGGAATGGGTTTAGTGGAGGCAACCGTTGCAGCCGCTAAATTGCGCTTACGTCCAATCCTAATGACATCTTTGGCATTTACCTGTGGCGTTATTCCTTTAGTCATTGCCAGTGGCGCTAGTTCTGAAACTCAAAAAGCGATTGGTACAGGCGTCTTTGGCGGCATGATCAGCGCAACAATTCTAGCTGTTATTTTTGTACCGATTTTCTTTATTGTCGTCATGAGCATGGTTGAGAAATTCTCGAAACGTAAAGCGGCACATTAAGCATCAAAACTGAGAATAAAAGCTGTGGGTTAACGAGTTTAGCCCACAACAAATCTTTCATTTACATCTTTATTTCAGAATTGATTTAATAAACCATCAATATAGGTTTAATCATGAAAGCTACCAATCTTGATCCGAAACGCTGGTGGATATTGCTCGCTGTCGTGCTTGCATTTCTGCCGATTGTGATTGATATGACTGTACTGCATGTTGCGGTTCCCTCATTAACCCAATCGCTGAGTGCCACAAGTAACCAAGTCTTATGGATTATTGATATTTATCCATTACTTATGGCTGGACTTTTAGTTCCGATGGGAACTTTGGCTGATCGTGTCGGCAATCGTAAGATTCTGCTGATTGGCTTGGTTATATTTGGAACTGCCTCAGTCCTTGCGGCATTTTCCCAAACGGCTTCTATGCTGATTGCCGCACGTGCTTTATTAGCATTAGGCGGTGCCATGATTATGCCCTGTGTATTGGGTATTATTCGCAGAACCTTCGAAGACAGTCGCGAACGTGCCATTGCGCTGGGTATTTGGGGCACAATCGGATCAGCCGGTGCCGCCATTGGACCGCTCATTGGTGGGGGATTGTTAGAATATTTCTGGTGGGGTTCAGTTTTCCTGATTAACGTCCCAATCATGCTGGTTGTCGCACCAATGTGCTATTTCTTATTGTCCCGAAAAGAAGCTATAACCCCTGGACATTGGGCATTTGGTCAAGCGCTATTGCTGATTGTCGGTTTGATTTCGTTTGTATATGCACTAAAAGCAGGCTTAGGCGGTAAACAGTCGTTGTTGATTGTCTTGCCTTTGGTCGTTTTATCTATCGGCTTATTAACCATATTTGTACGCAAACAGCTGAATTCTCCTCAGCCGATGCTAGATCTTTCGCTATTTTCACGTCCTGCTATTTTAGCCGGCATTATTATGGCAATGGTTGCTGCAGGCGCTTTGGCAGGGGTTGAGTTAACTTTGGCAATGGAGCTGCAATATGTCATTCGTTTAACACCGCTGCAAGCCGGTCTTTTTATGGTTCCGATTATGGTTGCGGCCGCTATTGGCGGGCCTATTGCTGGTTTTTTATCCAATAAATTTGGACTCCGTCTGGTTGCGACCATGTCATTAATATTGGCAGCAATTGCGTTGGTCAGTTTGAGTTATTCAGATTTTCATCATCCGGGAATCATCGTTCCCTTTATTTTAGCTTCGATTGGATTAACACTGAGTATTGGTTTAACAGCTTCATCCATTGCGATCATGGGCTCAGTACCTGCAGAAAAGGGCGGTGCGGCAGGTTCACTTGAAAGTACAGGTTATGAACTGGGTACAGGACTAGGTATTACTTTATTTGGTGTTTTCATGGCCTATATATTTGGCAGTCATCTTCAAGTGCCGTCAGATTTAACTGCTGTTTTAGCAGAAAAAGCCAGACTTTCGATTGGTGATACCTATTTAGTGGCGAGCCAGTTACCCGTTGAACAAGGTACAGCATTGATTAACGCAGGTAAAATTGCCTTCAGTTCAGCTCATGTTAATTTATTATTAACAGCAGGGATTATCATCGGGATACTCTCCATTGTGGTATTTTTTATGCTAGCTAAATATCGAGATGAGAATTCATTGTGATGAAATTTATTTGAGGATCATCAAACAGAATGGTTAAGTTCAGACATCAATTTATCTTAAATTTATGGTTTAAATTAAGCCGTATTAATCTGAACTTAACACATTATAAATGAGTTGATGTCTTACGATTTAGTTGAATAGTAAAACAGCTGCCACCTAAGTTTTTGGATTTAGAATAATAAATATGACCTTGGTGTGCTTCAATAATTGCATCAATCACTGCCAAGCCTAATCCAGTACCGCCATCTAGACATGATCTAGAGTCTTCCAGTCGATAGAAGGGTTTGAACAGGTGTTTAAGATGCGATTCATCAATACCAGGACCTTCATCTTCAAACGTCAATACCCAATGTTCTGCTGTGGTTACAGATGTAATATTTATTTTTCCAGCATTCGAATATCTTAGAAAGTTAGAGAACAATGCAATAAAGACCTGTTCCATCCTTCTTATATCAACGCAAACCAATTTATCCGTCAAATTTAAAACAATAGTTAAACCTTTAACCTGAAACCGTTCATTAAACATCTGCAGACATTTTTCAATACTATTTTTTAAATTGGTCTTTTCTAGTTCTAATCGTAATTGTTTATTTTCAATAAGTGTCAGTGTCCGTAAATCTTCCACAAGGTAAGATAAGCCTTCGACTTGGTTCAATAAGCTTAGGTGTAAAGCTTTATCGGCAATAAATATACCATCGACAATACCTTGCAAGCGACCTTGTAATATTGTCACAGGTGTTCGTAATTCATGTGCAATTGCAGCATTCCAAACAGTTGAATTCTTAACTGATACTTCAAGTTGGTTTGCCATTTCATTGAAGTTCTCAATAAGAGACTTGATTTCATGTGGAATATCATGATGTGGCTGTTTAATTCTGAGTGCTAAATTGCCTTGTTGAATTTGTTGAATAACATCTGCTAAATCACTAATTGGCTGTGTATAGCGTTTTCCATATTTAAAGGCGAGGATAGTAGAAAGAAAAAAGCCTGTTAATAGCACTAAAAACAGCCAGATAAAGTCAACATAGGTAACTGAAAATTCATTTGAATTAATAACTTGCGTATTTAGAAAACCTATTTTTATCGCCCAGCTATAAACAAAATAGCCAATCATGAAAGATAACAGCGTAATGCCTAAATTGAATAGGCTCATCATGATAATAAACTGGAAGTTAATTCCAACAGAATTTTTAAAAAAGTTAAATTTCATGATTTTGATCTAAGCGATACCCCACGCCACGGACATTGATTAATAAGCCATTTACATCATTTTCTTCAAGTTTTTTGCGTAATTTGCTGATATGGCTATCTACAGTGCGATCTAAAGCATCACTTTCAGGCATACAGTTTTGGATCAATTCATTACGTGTAAAGACTTTATTCGGTGTTTTTGCCATCAAAAACAGTATCTTATACTCAGTTAACGTAAGGTTGAGCAACTGATTTCTTTGACCATTTGAAATGTAAACTTGATGATGATCTGGATTAATTTCAATATTTCTATAACGAATAATATTAGTTATTTCCATATTTTGGCTTGTACTTCGTCTAAGTACGGCTTGTATTCGTGCAATCACTTCGTTTGGGTTAAATGGCTTAATAATAAAGTCATCAGCACCCATTTTTAGCCCCATGATCTTATTCACTTGATCATCTAAGGCAGTCAGCATAATGACAGGTAAATGACTTGTTTGACGGATGATTTGTAGAATTTCCCAGCCATTTAGTTTGGGTAATTTAATATCAAGGAGAATCAGGTCGATAGAGTTGGCTTTTAGGCACTCTAAAGCTTGTTGTCCATCCAATGCACGGATGACCTGCATGTTTTCATTTTTTATGTATTTTTCAAGAATGTCACCAATATCATAATCATCTTCTACAACGAGAATGACGCTGTTTTCGAAGCTGTGCTGTAGATTTGGATACATATATTTTATCTTAGATGAAGTAGCTATGCATTTTAACATTTAATTGTGTAATGGAGATGATTAGACGAGCAGTCATTTATATTTGTAATTGAGGGGTGACATATAATAAAATTCGTTGCATATCAGTATTAATGAACAAAATGTCAATTATCATTCATTTAACATAATGGCTGTTATACGAAACGAGAGTGTTAGAACCCATTTAAAGTGTCTATATTCTCACCAATAAAAATGTCCGGTTTCTCCGAGGTAAAATATGACTTTTGAACAAAAATAAGCCATTGTTTATTCTTTTTATTTCCAACAAAATTCCAGAACTCATCTACTTCGAGAGATTCATAATGACTTTGCTGAGGCTGAATTTCATAGGTTGATTCAGTTAAAGTACGTAAAACTTT
>NZ_VOYW01000007.1:0-110810 GCF_013420085.1 Acinetobacter sp. YH12027 | reverse complement strand
GCTAAGAACATGCAGAACATGCAGAACATGCAGAACATGCAGAACATGCAGAACATGCAGAACATGCAGAACATGCAGAACATGCAGAACATGCAGAACATGCAGAACATGCAGAACATGCAGAACATGCAGAACATGCAAATGCATCATCTATTGCGTCACGTGCTGCTTCTGCGCAGTTTCCTGTTGATCATAAGCGTGAACATGGTGGACAGATTTATCAAGCGACTGAGATAGACAATCGATGGCTCAATAATGCCGATGGCAGTGGAAGTTTAAAGACCGAAATTGAGAGTCGAATCGGGACCGATGAAAATAAGCTCTTTATCAAACTACATGCCGATAAAGCAGAATCTCAAGATGCTGATTATGCGGCTCAAGTGATGTATAGCCGTATGATCTCCGACTTTTGGGATGCGCAAATTGGCGCACGTTATCGGGTCGATGAACATCAAGTGATGGACAAGGAACAGTTTGATGCTGCGGTGGGTCTGCATGGTCTGGCACCGTATTTCTTTGAAACTGATGCTTATCTATATCTTGGTACAGATAATCAGGTCAGTTTTTCTTTAAAAACCGAACGTGATCTGCTGCTGACGCAAAAACTGATTTTAAAACCGTATCTAAACCTAGATGTGGTGCTGAGTGATGATTCTGCCTATGCACAAAAAACAGGACTCAGTTCTGTATGGCTAGGGCTAGAAACACGCTATGAAATTAATAAAAAGTTAATGCCATTTATCGATGTTGCTTACAGCTACGAAAAAGGAAATCAGCATACGGCATGGCAAGCTGAAACTGGAAGTGAAAAACAATGGTGGTATGGCGCAGGACTTCGTCTGAAGTTCTAATCGGCCAATAGACCAAATAAAGAGGGCATCATCAATAGGTTTTGGTGATGCTTTTTTTTTATGTCTGAATCTATCCTTTGAACAGACATGCCATGTTTTGGTGCAATTCATCTGCACAAGTTTTTTCCTTAACTGAATAACGGCCTAGATTTGGTCAAAAAATGTAAAGAATGCACTAAAATTCAGCATATTTGCTATACTGAGACGATATTCGGAGGAACGACCTCCCTTACATCTTTGTTCAAAGCCAGTAAGAAAAATCGTCAGGACGACCTGACTCTACTAATATGGAGGAAGGCATCATGGCCTGGGTTGTTCTAGTATTCGCTGGTATTTTTGAAATCGTTTGGGCCTATTCGATGAAGCTCTCAGAAGGCTTTACAAAACTTGGCCCAAGTTTAGTCACTTTATTTTTTATGATCCTGAGCTTTGGTTTATTGGCCTATGCCATGAAAACGTTGCCTCTAGGAACGGCTTATACCATTTGGACAGGAATCGGCGCGATTGGCTCTTTCCTCGTGGGTATTTTTATACTCGGTGAGCCTGCAACTGCCATGCGGATGTTAGCCGCAGTACTGATCATTTCTGGTCTAATCTTGATGAAATTATCTTCAAGTTAATATGTTCTAAAGCACAGCGGTCATTGACCCCTGTGCTTTTTTTATGGGTAAAAATATGGCTTGGGTTTTATTAATTGTAGCGGGATTGCTTGAGGTAGTCTGGGCATATTGTATGAAAGTCTCTGAAGGCTTTAGCAAACTGACGCCAAGTATTTTGACCATTGTTTTCATGATCGCAAGTTTTGCTTTATTGTCTTATGCAATGAAATCCTTACCGCTGGGTACAGCCTATACAGTATGGACAGGCATTGGTGCAGTGGGTTCATTTATCCTCGGCATCGTTGTATTGGGTGAGCCTGCCAATGCCATGCGTATGCTAGCTGCGGTCCTGATTATTTCAGGACTAGTCTTGATGAAATTATCGTCCTCCTGAATAATGAAGTGTTGCGATTTTGAGCTTGGAGTATGTCATGCAACTTTCTTATCAGTTTTTAGATTCACCCGTTGGACAATTAAAACTTGTTGCACATGAAACCGCATTGGTGGCTGTTCTTTGGGAAAATGAAAACCCTAATCGTGTGCGATTGGCGGCTTTGGTTGAAGATCTGCAACACCCGATTTTGCTCAAAACCGCACAGCAATTAAATGAATATTTTGCAGGTAAAAGACAGCAATTTGACTTGCCGCTAGACTTTGAAGGCACCGCATTTCAGCAACAAGTTTGGCAAGCTTTACTGACGATTCCTTTTGGAGAAACTCGCAGTTATAAACAAATTGCAGAGCAGATCGGCAATGTCAAAGCCGTACGTGCTGTCGGTGCAGCCAATGGTAAAAATCCAATTTCAATTATTGCACCTTGTCATCGTGTCGTGGGCGCAAATGGAAAATTAGTGGGTTTTGCGGGTGGTCTAGAAAATAAAGAAATATTGTTAAAAATTGAGAAATTACAATAAAATAGAAAATATACTTATTTAAAATAATGAATCAAATTAATGAATATTTCTCAAATCTTTGCACCCTTCATTTCGACGTTGTGGTGGCTAATTCCATTGTTACTGATTGTGGGGGCAATCAAAGCATTTAAACCTTATTTAAAGGGGAAAATGGGGGAGTTTGCTGTCGCCGTTCATGTCAAACTTTATTTGAAAGACCATTATATCTTGTTAAATGATTTGACCTTACCAGATGGCGAAGGAGCTACAACTCAAATTGATCATCTTCTTTTAAGCCCATTTGGTGTGTTTGTGATTGAAACTAAAAACTATAAGGGCTGGATTTTTGGGAGCGAGAGACAAAAACAATGGACGCAAAAGATTTATAAAAAAAGTTTTAAATTTCAAAATCCAATTCACCAAAATTATAAACATATGAAAGTGTTAGAACAGGTGTTGAGCGATATTGTGGATAAAGACAATATGCATTCTGTGATTGTTTTTATGCCTGAAGCAGTGTTTAAAACAGAGATGCCGTCGAATGTATTTCGGGGTACAGCTTGGGTGGACTATGTTCAAACCTTTCAGCAACCCGTGGTCTCTGAAATGAAACTTAAACGAATACAGTTGCGTTTAGAAAAAGAAATTTTAGAAAAATCGTGGAAAACAAATCGACAGCACGTTGAAGATTTAAATCAACGGCATAATTCATAAACTTCCTGTATGCTGTGGATGGTGAACAGTATCTGACTGATAAAAATAGACGGACAATAACAATGAACGACACGCTTCAACATCTTTATGAATCGACTTTAGATCATCCTGAGCAATACCAAGACTTTTATCAGCAACTTTTAGCCAGCCAAGTGTATTGTCTGGGTGAGCGTGATGCTGAGCAGCATTTACATTTTCAATTGATGGAAAAGGAGCAGGGCGAGCAAGCCATTCCATTCTTTCTGAGTCTTGCGATGCTTCAACAGGATGTTGGCGCAGACGCAGAATTTGTCATGATCAGTGCTGAAAAATTGTTTGCCATTACCAAAGGCGCAAGCTTGGTGATGAACCCGACTTCGGAACATCCGAAAGAGTTTTTGGCAGATGAGATCGATGCAATTTTAGAGTTTGCCAAACAACAAAGCCTTTGAACACTGTAGGTGTAATCAAAGGCTCTGCGGCTACGCTGAGATAGCTGTTTTCACACTTTTTCGTTTTCATATTGGGCGATGTGCTTTAAAACTTACATACCGGCTTTGAGTTTTTGCACGATTTCATCAAGTGGTTTGACACGTTTTACTTCATCCCAAAGGACTTTGGCTTCTGGATAGTGCTTCGACATCATGCCGAGCCATTGTTTATAACGACCGACCATATTCATTTCTTTTTTATACGAACCGTTTAAGAAACGAATTTGTAAGCCAAGCAGTTCATGCCATGTAATCAGCGGCTCATCGGTATTACGACGAATACACTGTGTAATGTCAGGGGTGGTCACCGCAGCACGACCAATCATCAGGTCTTCACAACCAGATTCGAGTTGGCATTGTTTGGCATCGGCATTGTTCCAAATTTCACCGTTGGCAATCACGTTAATTTTCAATGCTTCACGAATGGGTTGCAACTGATCCCAAAAGGCAGGCGGGGTATAACCATCGGCTTTGGTTCGCGCATGGACTGTAACCCATGCGGCACCCGCATCTTCGATGGCATGCGCATTTTCCATGGTGAAGTTATGATCCATATAACCCAAACGCATTTTTGCCGATACAGGAATATGACTCGGAACAGCATCACGCACAGCTTTGACTAACTCATACACCACTTCTGGTTCATCTAGCAGAACTGAACCACCACGGTGGCGATTGACGGTTTTTGCAGGACAACCAAAGTTCATATCAATCGCAGGTGCACCAAGTTCTACTGCGCGTACAGCATTTGCCGCGAGCATGGTCGGATTGTTACCTAAGAACTGCACATGAACCGGTGTTCCTGCTGCAGTTTTGCCGTCATTGTTCAGTTCGGGACAATAACTATGATAAATATGGTCGGGCAGGACAGAGTCCGTGACACGGATAAACTCGGTTACACACCAGTCAAAACTCCCAACATGCGTCAACACATCTCGCATAATTGGGTCGGTTAAGCCTTCCATCGGCGCAAGAACAAGTTTCACGGTCACACAGCCAAAAATTGAAAAACGGAGTTATACGTGGTTTTGAAAGGGATGTCTAGGTTTTGTGCTTCTGGTGATGCGGAATACGAAATCACAAGATTTTATGTAATTATTTGGTGAAATTAGGACCAAAGTCGTAAAGTCTTGACTGACATAAAACTTAAACAATAAAATGAGTAAATACAGATGGATAGTAATAATAAGAAGATGGCTTTTACTGTTGTTTTTTAATGGAATCAACAACATATACTGTGCTTGAATCTTTTAAGATTTCATGTATGATGGCTGCAACTAGAAAAAAAGTATTGTTTCGTAAATTTTCTTTAAGTATCGCAGTGTTAGTCATAATCCTTCGTTTTTTACAGAAATGAAGTTCAATTCTTTATTATTTTCCAAGTTATAGTCAGTCATCATCCAATGGCTAAATCAACAAATTAATAGGTATTATTATGTCTAATACAGTTACTGGTACAGTTAAATGGTTCAACGAAACTAAAGGTTTCGGTTTTATTGCACAAGACAACGGTCCTGACGTTTTTGCTCACTTCAGCGAAATCACTGGTTCTGGCTTCAAAACTTTGCAAGAAGGCCAAAAGGTTTCTTTCAGCATCGCTCAAGGTCAAAAAGGCCCGAATGCTGTAAACATCGTTGCTCTATAATTTAGACGTAATGAAAAAAAAGCGCTGTATAGCGCTTTTTTTATGCCTGTTATTTCTGTGTGAATAATCAAGCTATAAAAAAAGAGAGCCTTAGCTCCCTTCGTAATAAAACTTACTTCGTAATAAAACTTAAAATCGTTTCATCGTCGACTTAGCGGCCTAAAACCATTTCTAAAATAAACTTAGAACCAATAAAGCCGACTGCCAAGAGACAAAAACCAATGATGGTAAAGCGAATGGCTTTTTGACCACGCCAGCCGAATCGATAATGCCCAATGAGCAAGGCACCATAGACGAACCATGAAATGATGCTAAAGGCAGTTTTATGCGCCAAATGCTGTGCAAAGAAGTTATCGATGGTGAAGAAACCAAACCCAAGTGCCACGGTCAGTAGTGCAAAACCAGCAATCAATAAGTCAAATAGTAAAGATTCCATGGCTTGGAAGGATGGAAGAAGGCTCACCCATACACGTTTTTTCTGTTTGTTTTTCAGTTCACGGTCTTGTAAACGCAAAATAACCGCTTGAATAGTTGCCATCAGCAGGACGGCATACGCGGAAAGTGACAAGATGATATGGATGTCTAAACCCAGTGAATGTTGTTCTATAAATTGATTTTGTCGACTAAATGCAAAGCCTAAAATCAACCCCGTCGCTGCCACAGGAATACCCAACAGGTTCATTGCCAGCACAGGTCGATAGGTACTAAATAACACACTGAGCAATAGCATGAGACCTGAAGTAAATGACATCAGGTTGAACACGTCATAGTTCACACCCATAGGCGTCAACATGTCGTTATATAAAACACCTGCATGCAATAACATGCCTAAACCAAGTACAACACCAATAAACCAATGGTTCGGCGCACGTTTAGACATTAAATGGCTGAATAAATACCAAAAAGACGTGGTATAAGCGATTAATGCTAGGATCGTGTAAACCAAGGGGAGACTGATCATGTCAAACCTTTTTCAGGATGTTGAATATTCATTTATATAAATTCTGCAAGAACTAAAGTATCCTATAGCATTCTATGCATAAATTTTCTATTTTAAGAAACAATTTTTTGCTCATGGCTATTTTAAGCGGATTTTGCAATGTTTGATACCTTAACAGAACGACTCACGCAGAGTTTAAGAAATGTTACTGGCTCAGGGCAGCTAACCGAAGACAATATTAAAGATACGTTACGCGAAGTACGTATGGCACTTCTTGAAGCCGATGTTGCGTTACCTGTAACTCGTGAATTCATCGCGAAAGTTAAGGAAGAAGCATTGGGCCAAGAAGTGATGACTCAGTTATCACCGGGGCAGGCTTTCGTCAAAATCGTTCATGACGAATTGACCAAAATGATGGGTGAGGCGAATGAAAGCCTAGACCTAGCGGCAAAACCACCAGTTGTTGTGCTTCTTGCAGGTTTACAAGGTGCGGGTAAAACAACCACTGCGGCAAAACTTGCACGTTTCTTACAAGAACGTCAAAAGAAAAAAGTAGCAATGGTGTCTGCCGACGTTTATCGTCCAGCAGCGATTAAACAGCTACAAACAGTTGCGGGTGAAGTTGGCGCGATTTTCTTTGAATCTAGCGCAGACGAAAAACCGATTACCATCGCAAATCGTGCGATTGAGCAAGCAAAAATTCAATTTGCTGATGTCTTGATTGTCGATACAGCAGGTCGTTTACATGTAGACGACGAAATGATGGATGAAATTAAAGAGCTTCATGCAGCGATTAAGCCGACTGAAACATTGTTCGTGGTTGATGCCATGACCGGTCAGGATGCGGCGAATACGGCAAAAGCCTTTAATGATGCCTTGCCTTTGACGGGTGTGATCCTGACAAAAACGGATGGTGATGCACGTGGTGGTGCAGCACTTTCTGTTCGTGCTATTACTGGCAAGCCGATTAAATTCTTGGGTATGGGTGAAAAACTCGATGCCCTAGAGCCATTCCATCCTGAACGTATCGCACAGCGTATTTTGGGTATGGGTGACGTACTTTCTTTGGTCGAAGAAGTTGAACGTAAAATCGACAAAGAAAAAGCCGAAAAAATGGCGAAAAAACTGCAAAAAGGCGGTAGCTTCAACTTTGAAGATATGCTGATGCAGTTTGAACAAATGAACAAAATGGGCGGCATGATGGGCTTCCTGGATAAACTTCCAGGCATGAGCAACTCAGGGATTCAAGATGCAATTGCACAAGCAAATCCTGAAAAGCAAGTGAAGAAAATGGAAGCGATTATTCAATCGATGACCATTAAAGAACGTCGTAACCCAGACTTGATGAATCCAAGCCGTAAAAAACGTATTGCAGCAGGCTGTGGTATGGATGTTGCGGAAGTGAATAAACTCATTAAGCAACATGCGCAAATGGCGAAAATGATGAAGAAGTTTGCCAACCCAACAGGTATGGCAAAAATGATGAAATCATTGGGCAATATGCAAAAACAATTTGGCGGCGGTGGCATGGGTCCATTGTTCGGCAGTAAAGATCCGAAGTAATTTGGACTTAAAAAAAGGCGCATTCAGCGCCTTTTTTTATGGCTGAAATTTAACGAGACTGTACGCTCAAGCAAAGTGATCGAGTGCATTTGATAGCAAGTACTGGATGAGGGAATCTGGCTATACGAGCCGATAGATACCGAACTGAGCTAAATCATTACAAAAAGATGCCAAATTGACATTGAGAGCGTGTAGGTGGCAGGTTTAAAACAGAGGTGAAAATTTGCCGAACTGCAAATTGAAAGCTTCACTAAAAATAATCACCTAGAATAAGAATCAAATCATGAATACACCGCATACGCCAGAAAGCCAAAAGATCTATATTGTTCATGGTCATGATACTTCGCCGAATGATCATTGGTTTCCTTGGTTGGGACGAAAGCTGCAAGAAGCAGGACATTATTCTCGACGCATCGTGATGGCAAATGCGGCACAACCTGATTTTGACCATTGGCAGAAATTTCTAGCGTTGCAAATGCCAGATTTGGATGAAAATACCATCGTGATTGCACATGGTTTGGGGTGCTTAACCACGCTGCATTATCTCAATCAATATTTTGAACAGCATAGCACACGGATTAAAGCGGGCGTTTTTGTGTCAGGTTTTAAAAGTAGTTTACCGACACAGCCTGAATTAACCGCATTTATTCAACGTGCAAAAATGGATAGCGGTGTTTTACAGACCTATATGCCGATTTGTATCAGTCTGATTTCATCCAATGATCCAATCGTGCCGCCACCGGTTGCGATTCAATTGGGCAATTTTATAAATGCACAAATTTATGAAGTGAAAGAAGCAGGGCATTTCACAGCAAAAGATGGCTTTTCTGAGATTCCACAACTGTGGCACGTGTTAGAGCCGATTTTAACGGCTTAGGTAGGTTTTGAGCGCGTGTTTTATAGATCGCGTGTTTTGTCGATAAGGGATTTAGTGAAGACTGAGATTACAATCATGCAATTGGTGCAATTGAAGAGAAAAAAGGCGCAATCTGCGCCTTTTGTTTGTTCGATTTGTTGATAGATCAGTCGAGTTCTAAAGCAACACGTTCACGAATGTCGTCAATGTCATCATTGGCTTCGCGACCATCTTCCTGCCATGCTTTATAAGCACCAACATATTCACCATCGGTATCGACGACATATTCAGCCGCAATTTTTCCTGAGGCATACCATAAGCGATAGGCGTCATTGCCATTTTCATCGACTTTATACGCTGCGCCACGTTGTCCTGTTGGATAAAACTCTTCGCCTTGGATGCTCACGCCATCTTGGTTCACAAAGGTAGATTCTACTTTGCCATTTTTGCGATAAAGCGTTACCGGACCTTCGATGTCACTGCCACTGAAACTAAATAGTTTCATCGGATCTTTAACCCAAGCAGGTGAGGATTGAGGGGTTTTGGTTTCTTGGTAAAAATCTTGAACTAAAAAATCACCTGTGGCATTACGACCTAAAAGTACACGGTAATAGCCGTCTTGGACTGGGGTCATGTAATAACTTGAGTCAATATACGATACGCAGCCGCAGTAATCAGGATTATCTTCATCTCCAAAATAGCCCAAAACTGCTTCAGAGGTGCTGAGCTGAGATTTGATTTCGGCAGGGATTTTAGAGTTGGCTAGATTTTGTGTGGTGGTACAACCGCCGAAGAATAATGTAGAGGCGAGCAGGCTTAAACCCAGTAAATTCTTAAATTTCATATCTATACTCTTCGTCTTATATTCTATCTTGAAAGACATTTTTAAATTATAAAGTTGCTGATGTATCTGTCGATCATCGCAGGCTATTGTAATTCCTTGGACGAAAAAAGGTCATGAATCGCGATACAATTTGTAACCACGCTTATATGAAATGACCATCAATAAAAAAGCGTGATCACCATTGGTCATCACGCTTTCACAGTTTGCTATCAAAAGATGGCTAAATTACACGCCATTTACATAACTTTGTAGGCCTCGAAGCAGCAAATCTGCTTCGACAGCTGGCTGATATTGTTCTAAATAGCGTGCAAATAGCGCAGCATCGCCACCGGTTAAAATCAACTGACTTGGATATTTGTCGAGAACCTTTTCAATGGTGCTGACCAAGCTGAGCAAGATGCCATGATGAACAGCGTCTATGGTGTTTTTACCAGGAGACAGCTCATCAAAGGTGGCATCTGGAATTTTAATGCCTTTGGTGTTTTGGATGAGCGAATCACGTTGCAAATACAAATTTGGCAAAATATAGCCGCCTAAATGTTGTAAGCCATCCGTTAAGTCAATGGTGAGTGCCGTGCCACAGCTAATGACACAGTATTTTTGTGTAGGGTCTTTGACCACAGCCAGCATTTGCAGCCAACGGTCGATCCCGAATTTACTGGTGTCTTCATATGCACAGCGTAAGCCCGCATATTCGGCATGTACTTTGGCAATAGTGACAGGAACGGCTAAAAATTTAAGAATTTTTTGAATCCGATCATTATTTTTTTTGTCGAGTACCGAGGAAATCCCGACCTGACCTAAGTCCAAACTTTTAAAGTGCTGGATTAAACCGAGTAGGAGTTCGGCAGGCGACTGTAAATGCAGTTCCGCAGCATGCTCTATAATTTGATCGTGTTCGGTAATCCAGTATTTCAGCCGGGTATTACCGACATCGAGCCATAATTTTTTCATCAGTAGGCCTTTGCAATCCTGTTTTATGATTGATCTGCTAAACGTAAGCGACCTTGGAAATGATTTTCTAAGCGCTGCGAAGTTTGGATGTTGATCGAACCATCATTTTCAATACCGAGAAAGAGACCTTGGCTTTTGCCTTGCAGGTGTTCAAGCTCAACAGGCTGTTGCATAAATGCAGCATAATGGTTGAATCGTGCAGCGAGGTTATAGCAGTTATGATCGAACCATTCACCTGCAAGTTGAATCGCGGCATAGAGTTCAGCGATTAACTGTAAACGGTTTGGCGAGGGAAGTCCGAGTTCAGATAACGACGTTGCACGTTGCTCAATTCCTGTGGATGGAATCGGAAATAAGTTCATCCCAACGCCAACAATTGCTTGATGTGGCGAAATCGGTTCAATCAAAATCCCGCCCCATTTTCCTTGTGGACTATATAGGTCGTTGGGCCATTTCACTTGTAATACGAGATTCTGCAAACTAGGCATTTGTAAGATATTTAAGGCTATTTCGAGTGCAAGCCGCCCATCTATAGCTGTCTGTAAATTCAGCAATGTGCTTAAATAGATATTACCAACGGGTGAGACCCATTGATGATCGCGTTGCCCACGCCCCTGAGTTTGCTCTTCACTGCATACCAAAACATCTTGAATGCCTTTTTTGGCAATCTCACGGACATCGTCATTGGTCGATGTGGTAATGGGCTTCAGTAATAAAACTTCAGGCGGCTGAGGTACTGTGCTCAGCAATTGCTGTAAGTGTCTGGTCTCTAAATCCATTTGAATCTGAGAGTTGTGGAATAATATTGATGGAGTTAATCATATATTTACTGATTGGTGCAATCGCTGGTTTTGCTGCGGGGCTATTTGGTGTTGGCGGTGGCCTGATTATTGTGCCGATTTTATTCATCGTCTTTACCCAACTTCAGTATGACCCCAGTGTGATTATGCACATGGCAGTAGGCACGTCTTTGGCCACGATTATTGTGACCTCACTCAGTTCGGTTTCGGCTCATCATAAAAAAGGTGCAGTGCTGTGGAATGTCTTTCGGAATTTGGCACCGGGTTTGGTGATCGGTTCATTTCTCGGTGCAGGCATTGCAGATTATCTCTCAGGGCAGGGTTTGCAACTGTTAATCGGCTTTTTTGCAGTCTGGGTGGCCTTTAAAATGTTTCGCGGTGCTGCGACACCTGTCGATCCGAATAAACATTTACCCTCACAAGCCATGCAAATGGCAGCAGGCGGTGGCATTGGGATTGCCTCTGCGATCTTCGGAATTGGTGGTGGCAGCTTAACCGTCCCGTATTTGAATAAAAATGGCGTCATTATGCAAAAAGCAGTCGCAACGTCTGCTGCATGTGGTTTACCGATTGCGATTGCAGGGGCACTCGGCTTTATGTGGTTCGGTCATCAAGCCGATATCGTGGTTCCCAATACCATTGGCTATATCCATATTTATGCATTTATCGGGATTAGTGTAATGAGCTTCATCACTGCGAAATTGGGTGCGAAAGTGGCTCATATGTTGTCGCCATTTATGCTAAAGCGTTGTTTTGCATGTTTATTAACAACAGTCGGCTGCTATTTTATTTACCAAGGTGTGCAAGCCTTTGGCGCATGATTGTCCGTTTTGACTGAAAAAATTGGCTTTGTTGACACAAGATTGTCAGACAATGTCATGTTCAATTAGGTTGCTTATCGTTTCTAATGCAAATAGATTGAGTGTAAATCTGAACATTGCATCTTATAAAAAAAAGATAGGAACAGTATGCAACAACAAGAAGCGGACAGTTTGTCAGAACAAATTGCCAAACACATCGGTGAACAAATTATTCGCGGTGAGTTGGTCGAAGGCGAGCGTATTCAGGAACTCAGAATTGCGGCCGAATTGGATGTGAGCCGTGGCTCTGTTCGTGAAGCTTTATTGATTTTAGAACGGACCCAGCTCATTGAAATCTACCCGCGACGTGGCGCCTTAGTCTCTGAAATGTCGGCTTTACAAGTGCGCTCATTATTTGATATTGCAGCATTATTGTTGGGTCAAATTGTGCATCGTATGGCGGAAACGTGGCGCAGCCATGAAGCTGAGTGTATTCAGTTATTACTTGAACAATTAGACGTGGAAACTCGCCAAGGCAATACTGAAAAGTTTTATGATCTGATTTTTCAGGGCATGGCTCGTCAGCATGAAATGGTGGGAAATACCTACCTGATGCGTTATTACCAAGAATTGTTGCCATCACTCAGACGCAGTTATTTTCTGACACTGAATATTTCACGACGTGAACTACAAGAATCTTTTGATTTGTTTAAATTAGTGACTGATGCAGTTTTAATCAGAAAATCACATCAAGCCACTTTATTTATGGAAGATTTTTGTCGACACTTACGCAACCTTGTGTTGGAATCACTAACACGGATGAAACAAATCGAATTAGCGTGGGCGAGACGTTCACGCCGCTGATCAGGACATTATGCGTTTAAGCAGTTTAAAACTTTCCGGCTTCAAATCTTTTGCCGATAGCACAACTCTAAAATTTGAAGGCAACCGTAGTGCGGTTGTTGGACCGAACGGCTGTGGTAAATCCAATGTGATTGATGCCATTCGTTGGGTTATGGGTGAATCCAGTGCCCGTCAATTGCGTGGTGGCACCATGCAAGATGTTATTTTTACCGGAACGGCAAAGCGTAAACCAGTCGGGATGGCGAGTGTTGAACTGCGTTTTGATAACACCTATGGCAAGTTAGGTGGTGCTTATAATGCCTATACTGAACTGGCAGTTCGCCGTCAGGTCAATCGTGATGGTAAATCTGAATATTTCCTCAACGGCACCAAATGCCGCCGTCGTGATATTACCGATATTTTCTTAGGCACCGGTTTAGGTCCGCGTTCGTATGCGATTATTGAACAGGGCATGATCAACCGTTTGGTCGATGCCAAACCTGAAGAAATGCGCGTGTATATTGAAGAAGCCGCTGGGGTTTCTCGCTATCAAGCCCGTCGTCGTGAAACGTTGCAGCATCTAGAACACACCACTCAAAATTTAGAACGCCTCGAAGACATTGCATCCGAACTAAAGTCTCAGCTGAAAACCTTAAAACGTCAGTCTGAAACGGCGGTGCAATACAAAGAATTAGAAACCCAAATTCGCACGATTAAAATTGAAGTGCTGTCTTTCCAATGTGAACAAAGTATGCGTTTACAGCAAGAATACACGCTTCATATGAATGAGCTTGGGGAAACTTTCAAACTGGTGCGTTCTGAGCTGAACACCTTAGAGCATGACTTATCTTCCACCAGTGCTTTATTTCAACGGCTTATTCAACAGTCCACGCCATTACAAAGCGAATGGCAACAGGCGGAAAAGAAACTGTCTGAGTTGAAAATGACGCTGGAGCAAAAGCAGGGTTTATTTGCACAAAATTCGGCAAGTTTGGTGGAGCTTGAAAAGCAAAAAGTCCAAACCAAAGAACGTTTACAGCTATTAGAGTTACAACTGGAAACGCTGCAAGAACAGCAAGATGGATTTGTTGAGCAATTACAGCGTCAAGAAAGCAGTAGTCAAGATCAGACCCAGCAGTTAGCCGATTTGAAAGCTCAGTATCAACAAGCGGTTCAACAATTTGAACAATGCCGTGGGCAAGTCGAAAAGCAGCAACAGCAAAAGCTACAGATGTTGGCGCAGAGTGAACAATTGACCAAAAATATTGGTCGTATTGAGCAACAGCGTGAGACCCTGCAACAGCAAAGAAGTCAAATTCAGCATCAGGCGCAGCAAGATGAGCTGGAGCAGTATCAGCAAGATAAGCAACAGCTCGAACAGCAAATTGTGCAACAAGAGCTGGTAGTTGCCGAAACGCAGACACAGCTTGCAGCTGCACAAGAACAGCAGGCACAGCATAAAAATATGGTGCTGCAGCTAAAGTCAGAAATACAGGTACTGTTGTCAGAGCAGAAAAACCTAAACCAATTGATGATTAAAGCCAGTCCAAAGCAGCAAAGCCAGCGTCAACATTTAATGCAGCAGTTGCAGTTGAGCACGCAAGGCAAACAGCATGCGCAACTGGTCGAGAAATTTTTGTCTAAATGGCTGAGTGCTCAAGTTTTAGGACACAGTGATAATTTTCAAGACAGTATTGCACGTCAGGTCAAAGGCAGTAACCACACCGCAGCACAAATCGTTGGATTAGATGCTTTGGCGACGTGGATTGAAGCACCACAACTTTCGATCTGGCAGCAGGTCGCGATTGCTGAAACATTGACGGTGGCATTGAGTCATCAGGCTAAACTGGCTGCTGGTCAGTCGATACTCACGCTCGATGGTTATCATGTCGGTGCAGATTGGGTGATTGGTCTGGACTATGATGAGGACAGCCAAGCAGGGCAAGGTGCATTGAGCCACCGTATTCGCTTAGATGAATTGACTGAATTACTTGCAGAGCAGCAGCCAAAGCTAACGCAACTAGAAGGCCAATTGCCTGAGTTGCAAAATGCCGTACAAGCTTTACAGCAAAATCTGCAACAGCAACATAGCCAATTAAAAAATTGGCAAAAAGACATTCAAAATGCTGATGTTGCCATTGCGAAGGTACAAAGTTCCAATCAGGCTTTTGCATTACAAAAGCAGCAGTTAGAAGATCAATTACAGCAACTTGAAGCACAGCTTGAAGAAGATGCCATGCAAAAAGACGATTTGGAAATTGATCTGCATGCGCTGACAATGAAGCTTGAGCAAGCCTTGCCAAATTATAAGACCTTGCAATTCCAAGTTGAGGAATTGAGTCTAGCGCTGGAAAGTGCTCAGCAAGTGGCATTACACAGTCAGCAAGAATTGGAAATCGTGCGTCGTCAGTCTGTACAGACGAAACAACAGATTGAATTATTAGAAAAAGACACGGTCTTTTTAAAAGCGCAAACTCAGCAAATTATTGGACAGATGGAACAGGCGAAGAAATTTGTCGATCCAGTACAGTTAGAATTGCCTGCGCTTGAGTCACAGTATTCTGAACAGGCTCAAGTCACTGAACGTTTACAAAAAACCTGGAATGACTGGCAGCTTGAACTCAATAATGTTCAGAGCAAACAACAGACATTGACGGAACAACGCCATTCACATCAACAGCAAGATGAAAAATTGCGTACGCAATTGGAAGAAAAGCGTTTGGCTTGGCAATCCGCGCAGTCTGATTTGCAGCATTATTCTGAACAGCTGAAAGAAATGAACAGCGAAATGCTGACAGGTTTAAGCATTGATGTGGTATCCCATCAGCAAAAACTAGAAAAAGCACAGCAGCAGTTTGATAAATTGGGTGCAGTCAACTTGGCTGCGGCAGAAGAATATACTGAAGTTTCTAAACGCTTTGATGATTTAAGCCACCAAATTGATGACTTGCAAAAGACCGTTGAACAACTGCAAGCCGCGATGAAAAGCATTGATCAGGAAACTCGAAAGCTGTTTATGACTACTTTTGATAAGGTCAATGCTGAACTTCAAGAGTTGTTTCCGAAAGTATTTAATGGTGGTGAAGCAAGTTTAAGCCTTGAAGATGGTTGGCAATCAGGTGTAAAACTGATGGCACGACCACCGGGTAAACGAAATAGCTCTTTGGCATTATTGTCGGGTGGTGAAAAGGCATTGACCGCATTGGCTTTGGTTTTTGCGATTTTCCGCCTAAATCCTGCACCATTTTGCGTTTTAGACGAAGTCGATGCACCTTTAGACGATGCAAATGTAGGAAGATTTTGTAATCTTGTAAAAGAGCTTTCAGAACAAGTGCAATTTATCTACATTACACACAATAAACTGGCTATGACAATGGCAACTGACTTACTTGGTGTGACCATGCCAGAACCAGGAACTTCAAAATTAGTGACTGTGAATATAGAGCAAGCCAAAGAATACGGTTTAGCTGCGGAGGCATAACATGGAAATCACCACTATAGCTGGGATTGTAATCGCTGTAATTATCATGGTTGTGGGCATTCGAATGATGTTTCGTAAACCTGCGGATGCAGCGCCATCACTCGACACCGAATTACATATTGACCCTGATAGTCAGCAACCTGTTATTCCGCGCCATGTACGAAATCAGTTAAATACACCTGAAACCACGCAACGTGTAGAGCCGACTTTGGCTGAGGAAAAAGTCACAGCGGTTGAAACGACTGAAGCTGTTCAAGCGAATGTAACTCCAGAAGCAACGGCAACGGAACAAGCAGAGCAGAGCGCTGAGGCGACGGCAAAGACTGAGACGACTACGACGGATCCCGTTTCAGTTGAAAAAGCTCAAACTGCAACAGAAGACAATACATTGTCTACAGAAACAACAGAATCTGCAACGGTTGCAACTGTAGCCACCGATGCCAATCACGCAGCGACTCCTGCGACGAATGTTCAGGCTGACGCTGTTCCTGCAGAAAAAGCACCAGAATTTAGTGTAAATAGTGCAATTGAAAAAGCTGAAATTAGCGATTTTGATGAAGAAAGCAGTATTTTGGATGCTCATTTACATGAACAAAAAATTGTTGATGAAGAAAGTGCTTTAGCAACTGCGGAAACTTATATCGCCTTAAATGTGTTCCCGGATAGCCGTGCCTTGTCAGGTGAAAAAGCATTAAAAGTGTTGCTGAAGTACGGTCTGCGTTTTGGCGAAATGGCCTGTTTCCATCGCTATGATGAAGAAGGGACAAAGTTATTATTCTCTGTATTACAAATGAATAATGATGGCGCTGCGCAAGGTTTTGATCTTGAAACTTTATCGACTGAAGAAGTAAAAGGTTTGGCCTTCTTCTTAGCGCTTCCACACAGCGATGTACAAAATGCCTTTGATACTATGGACAGCATTTCACGTCTAATTGCACGTGAAATTGACGGTACTGTGTATGATCAAAATAACCAAGAATTTACACCGCAGATGCGTGAACATTGGCGCCATCAAGCGATTGATTATCGTCAAGGTCAAGCCATCGAAGTCTAAGCGTCTTTGATTGAAACTCACCGAGTGGGTTTCTATAATAGCAACAGATAATGAAATTTGAGGGCGGAGTATGAACCGCCCTTTTTTATGGTGAATGTATGACACAACAATCCACTGTCGTTGCACAGATGCGACAACTGATTCAACTCTTGGCGAAGCATAACCATGCCTACTATGTCATGGACACGCCAGAAATTGAGGACAGTGAATATGATCAACTTTTTCACCAATTAAAAGCGCTTGAAGAGCAATATCCTGAGCTAACTCAACCCGATAGCCCGACCAATAAAGTGGGTGGTAAAGCGCTCTCCAAATTTGAGTCGGTGACACATGCAGTACCCATGTTGTCATTGGGTAATGTATTTAATGCAGAAGATTTATTTGCCTTTGCACGCCGCGTAGAAGAGCGCTTACCGAATCAAAAAATTGAATATGATGTCGAATTAAAATTTGATGGGCTGGCGATTTCTCTTTGGTATGAAAATGGTATTTTGATCCGTGGTGTGACACGGGGCGATGGTGAAACAGGGGAAGATATTACCCAAAATGTAAAAACCATTCGTAATTTGCCTAAAGTACTGACTTCTACACAGACCAATATTCCAAGTCTGCTTGAAGTTCGTGGTGAAGTCCTGATGCCAAAATCAGGCTTTGAAAAGCTTAATGCTGAAAACGAAGCCAAAGGTGAAAAAACCTTTGCCAATCCACGAAATGCAGCAGCAGGAAGCTTACGTCAACTCGATCCTGCAATTGCGGCTTCGCGTCCTTTGGCTTTTTATGCCTATGGCATTGCACAGTGTGAACCACATCATGGGCAAACCACCATGTCTGCTAGCTTAGAATGGCTGACACAGTTTGGTTTTGCTGTCGGTGAACGTCACTTTATATGTGACAGCATTCAGGACGTACAAGCTGCATATGAGCAAATGATCATTGATCGTCCAAGCCTGAGCGTTGAAATTGATGGCATGGTGATTAAGGTAAACAGCCTGAAGCAACAGCAAACACTGGGCTTTTTAAGTCGTGAACCGCGCTGGGCAACGGCATATAAATTCCCTGCAGTTGCAGCGCTGACGACAGTTGAAAATATTGATTGGCAAGTGGGGCGTACAGGGACTTTAACCCCAGTCGCGCGTTTAAACCCTGTGGCAGTCGGTGGCGTAACGGTTTCCAATGTCACTCTACATAATATTGGTGAAATTCACCGTTTAGATGTACGTGTGGGTGATACAGTCAGTGTCTACCGTAGTGGCGATGTGATTCCCAAAGTGGAAAAAGTATGGCCTGAATTCCGACCTGTAGATACGGTAGAAGTTCAGTTACCTGCATATTGCCCAGTCTGCTCATCTCCAGTGGTGATGCCCGAAGGTGAAGCCTTGGCACGTTGTTCAGGTGGATTGTACTGTGCTGCACAGCGTATTGAGGCGATTCGTCACTTTGTATCGCGTAAAGCTATGGACATTGAGGGCTTAGGCGACCGTTGGGCGGAATCTCTTTTACATTTGGATCTGCTCAAAGATGTTGCTGATATTTATAGCTTGCCTGAGCATCGTGAAAAATTACTGACCATTGAAAAAATGGGTGAAAAGTCGGTTCAAAACCTCATCGATTCTATTGAAAACAGTAAGAAAACGACACTAGGTGCATTTATTTATGCACTCGGTATTCGAGGCGTGGGTGAAACCACGGCACGCATGCTCGCCAATACCTTCCAAACCTTTGATGCGATTCGTCATGCAGATCTCGAATCCTTGAAAAAAACGCCAGACGTTGGTGATATTACCGCTGAATGGATTGTCGATTTTTTCCAAGCGCCGCATAACCTCGAAGTGGTTGATCGTTTGTTGGCAGCTGGGATTCATTGGGATGCACCCGTTGCACCAAGTCGTCAGCCGCTGAATGGCGAGAGTTGGGTGATTACAGGGACATTGAGTACCATGGGTCGTGATGAAGCGACGCAAATGCTTCAAGCCTTAGGCGCACGTGTCAGTGGTAGTGTTTCGGGTAAAACCAAATGTGTAGTTGCAGGTGAAAAGGCAGGTTCTAAATTAGAAAAGGCTGAAAAGCTGGGTGTACCTGTGATGAGCGAAGACGAGTTTATTGCCTTTGTACAACAGCATAATGCTTCTTAAGTATTGAAAATCAAACCTGAAAACGTAGTTACTTTTGAACAAACGCCTGATGCATTGCATTGGGCGTTTTTATTTTTGGTGCTTAACATGATTGAGTGAGCGTGTCAGTTGTTGGTGATAGATCAGACAGCATTCCTCAACATTACTCACGAAATATTTTGTTAAAGCGTGAATGTATTGAGACACAATTTTAGCCATAAAAAAAGCAGCTCTTAGGCTGCTTTTTTTATTTAGTGATCACATTATTCTTGATCAACTTTCATTGGTTTTACATCCATTTCTTGATAGGAAACCAACTTAGTTTTGTGTTTCCACTTATAACCGAACCAAATGGCAAGGAATAAGAAAATACCAATATAGGTAGAAACAACGGCCAACCATTCACCATCTAAAACGGCTTGATAGTTCTGACCAAGGACCACGATGGCACACAAAATAAAGGCAAACCACGGTGCAAATGGGAAGAATTTTGCACGGTAAGCAAGATCTTCCAATTTATTGCCTTGAGCCAAGTAGCCTTTACGGAAGCGATAATGTGAAACTGCAATACCGAGCCACACAATAAAGCCACACATACCTGACATGTTCAGTAACCAGTTAAAGACCGCTTGTTCACCGATAAATGTGGTTAAGAAGCACAGTGCCGCAATCGCCGTTGTTGCATAAAGCGCATTCATCGGTACGCCACGTGCATCTAAGCGACCAAAGACTTTCGGCGCACTGCCTTTACGTGCCATATCAAACAGCATACGAGTAGAGGAGTACATACCAGAGTTACCCGCTGATAAAATCGCAGTCAAGATCACCGCATTCATCACCGATGCAGCAAAAGCAAAACCTGCTTTTTCATACAGTAAGGTAAATGGTGATAGTGCAATATTTTCAGTAGATGCTGCTTGTAATAAACGTGGGTCATCATAGGCAATCAGTGTGCCGATAATGAAAATACACACGATATAAAACAACAAGATCCGCCAGAAAATTTGCTTGATGGCAATAGGAATGGTCTTTTCAGGATCTTTCGATTCACCTGCAGCCACACCAACCATTTCAGTCCCTTGGAAAGAGAAACCGGCAATCATGGCCACACCAATCAAGGCAGATAAACCGCCGACAAATGGGGCTTCACCCTTGGTCCAGTTGGCAAATGTTTCTACGCCCGGTGTCAGCATGATTTTGCCAATCATAAACAGGCCGATAATGATAAAGGCAACAATTGCGAGCACTTTAACAAGCGAGAAGAAGAATTCGGATTCACCGAAGCCTTTTACGGTCAGCGCATTAATGGCAAAGACGATTGCGAGGAAAATCGCACTCCAGTAGAAGCCCGGAATATCTGGAAACCAGAATTTCATAATGAATTGGACAGCAACCAATTCAAATGCCACGGTAATTGCCCAGTTATACCAATAGTTCCAACCCAAAGCGAAGCCGAAACCACCCTCGACATACTTTGTGCCGTAGGTAAAGAATGCACCCGAAGTTGGATTATGTGTTGCAAGCTCACCTAGACTGGTCATCAAGAAGTAAATCATTATACCAATTAAGCAGTATGCAAGCAGGGCGCCACCCGGGCCTGCATTGGCAATGGTTGCACCTGAGGCAAGGAATAAACCTGTACCAATTGATCCACCAATTGCAATCATGTTGAGATGGCGAGCACCCAACTTACGCTGAAGCTGAGCTGGTTTTTGAGTTTCGCTCATCATTGTTCCTTAAGATTTTTTTGCGTGCTCGCAAACAAGACTTTAAATCCTTGTTGGTCGGCTTTGATTGTACATTGACCATAATGTTGCTCAATTAAAGTCGGATAATTGAGGAATCGATTGGCTACAATCCAAAGTTCGCCCCCAGACTTTAAATGTCTGCGCGAAATTTTGCATAGATTTTCACTGGCATTGTAGTCGGTTTGAATCCCTTGATGGAAGGGTGGATTGCTGACTATGGCATGTAAAAATAATGGAGCATCCTCGATTCCTGTGACCGCTTTAATCTCAAGTTGTTCAGGTTCAAGCAAATTTTGTTCAAATGTCATTTGTGTAGACGCTAGTGCAAAGGCATCTACATCCATGGCAAAAATACGATTTTTAGGATTCAGTTTGGCTAAATAAGCACTGATAACACCCGCACCACAGCCAAAATCTGCAATTTTGCCCGAAGTCATCTGTGATAAATAAGGCAATAAGGTAGCCGTACCCACATCTAAACGGTTCTGGCTAAAGACACCCGGCAGTGCGCAAATCGTAAGCTCACCATTTGGGGTTTCAACTGGATATTTTTGCACCCAATCTTGCAGTGGCTTCAGTGTGACAGTTTTTTCCAATAGGGTTTGCCACATTTGACAGTGACGCGCGCTATCAATTTTTAGTGTTTTACCAAAGGGCTGTAATTGTTTTGCAGCGCGTTCAACACCGCCTTTTTTCTCACCCACGAGGAAAATAGATGCACCTTGAGCAAGATGACTTGCGACATTGTGTAATAAATAATTTAGCAGTTCTTTTGATTTCGGAACAAAAATAACCGCTTGATCAAACTGACCTTCAGGAAAATCGACACCAAAATGGACGTTTGACTGTTGATTTTGAAAGTACTGAAAATCATTAAAATTCCAGCACCAAATCGATGGCTTAATATTGTCATTCAATTGACTGAGTAAGTCATCTGTCGGTGCATTTACGAAAAGCACGCGATCTTGTAATAAATCGATCTGTCGTATAACGACTTCACTTGTGAGATCCATAGATTTCTCCATCATAAAAAACACTGCCTAGGGCGGAACCTAGGCAGTGTTCTTTGACAAATGAACTTACTTCTTCACTTCAGGAAGAACAATATTCAAAATAAGGGCAGCGATACCACCAGTGGCAACGCCTGAACTGAAGATATTACGGAACAATTCAGGAAGATGTTCAAGGATTTGTGGTACTTGTGCAACACCTAGACCCAATGCCAATGAAATCGCAATGATTAATAGTGCGCGGCGGTCTAAATGAATGCCTGACAAAATATTAATACCAGAGGCAGCCACAGCACCGAACATCACCATCACAGCACCACCAAGTACGGCTTGTGGAACCGCCTGAATGACACCTGCAACAGCAGGAAGTAAGCCTAAAATAACCAATAAGGCAGCAATCCAAATGCCTACATAGCGGCTTGCAACACCTGTTAACTGAATAACACCGTTGTTTTGCGCAAATACAGAACTTGGGAACGTGTTAAAGATACCGGCAAGGAATGAGTTTGCACCATTCACCAATACACCACCTTTAATACGCTTCATCCATTCAGGGCCATCTACAGCTTGATTTGAAAGCTTAGAAGTCGCGGTAATATCGCCAATCGCTTCTAAAGATGTCACAAGGTAGATAAATGCCATTGGAATGAATAAGCTCCAAGAGAAGCTCAGGCCAAAGTGCATCGGTGTTGGAATTTGAACCAGTGGCGCATCTTTTAAACCATCAAAGTTTAAATGACCCATAAAGCCTGCAAGGATGTAACCCACGACTAAGGCAATTAGGATGGCAGAACTTTTTACCCATGTAATACGCACACGGTTCAATAAAATGATCAGTGCCAAAACGGTACATGACATGATGAGGTTGTCTGCATTGGCAAATGTTTTATTGCCCATGGCTTGATAACCACCACCCATGCTGATCAGGCCTTCTTTAATTAAAGTCAGACCAATCAATAGCACCACAATACCTGTTACCAATGGGGTAATCAGTTTTTTCACCCACGGTAAGATCCGTGACACACCCATTTCAATGAATGAACCCGCGATCACCACACCAAAGATAGATGCCATCACTGCTTCTACAGGTGTACCTGCCGCAACCATTGCAGAACCAATACCGATAATAGGACCAATAAAGTTAAAGCTGGTTCCTTGTACAATCAGGAGACCTGCACCAAATGGACCGACTTTTTTACATTGTAAAAAGGTTGCGATACCAGAGATCACCAATGACATCGACAGAATCATATTGGTGTCTTCTTTTGACACACCAAGTGCCAAACAGATCAGCAGACCCGGCGTCACAATTGGGACAATAATGGCCAATAAATGTTGAAACGCAGCGAGAAAAGCAATAAAAGGTTTTGGTCGATCATTCAATCCATAGACTAAATCGAGTTGATCTTTTGCTTCGGGAGATTGGTTTAAATCAGACATGCGGCACTGAAAATTAAGGCTAGGTGGCGCTATTCTAATCTGTTTACACAGCTTTACAAAACCAAAAGCGTACCAGTCGTCAAAAAAAATGCGATTGTCAATAAACTGTCACTACTAAAATCTATATTTTTTCTGTATAATTTGCCCTCAAACTTTAGGCGTATCGAATTCACATGTCAGATATTAAAACTCTCCGTAACATTGCCATCATCGCGCACGTCGACCATGGTAAAACTACTCTTGTAGACAAACTTTTACAGCAATCAGGTGCTCTTGGCGATCGCGCAGGCGAGATCGAACGTGTAATGGATTCTGGCGCTATTGAAAGTGAACGTGGTATTACCATTCTTGCAAAAAACACTGCAATCAAATGGTTAGACAAGCGTACTAACACTGAATACCGTATCAATATCGTGGATACCCCGGGACACGCCGACTTCGGTGGTGAAGTAGAACGTGTAATGTCAATGGTTGACTGCGTACTTCTTCTTGTTGATTCTCAAGAAGGCCCAATGCCACAAACTCGTTTCGTAACGCAAAAAGCGTTCGCACGTGGTTTGAAACCAATCGTAATTATTAACAAAGTCGACAAGCCAAACGCTCGTCCAGACTGGGTAATTGACCAAGTATTCGATTTGTTCGACAACCTTGGTGGTTCTGACGAACAGTTAGACTTCCCAGTTGTATATGCTTCAGGCCTTCGTGGTGTGGCTGGTCCATCTCCAGAAGAACTTGCTGAAGACATGACTCCATTGTTCGAAACAATTGTAGACATCGTTGAACCACCAGCGGTTGACGTTGACGGTCCATTCCAAATGCAAGTGTCTTCACTTGACTATAACAGCTTCGTAGGTGTTATCGGTGTTGGTCGTATTCAACGTGGTTCAGTGAAATTAAACACTCCTGTAACTGTAATTGACAAAGACGGTAAAACACGTAACGGTCGTATCTTAAAAATCATGGGTTACCATGGTTTAGAGCGTATCGATGTTGAATCAGCTTCTGCTGGTGACATTGTTTGTGTAACGGGTATTGATGAACTTCATATCTCTGACACAATCTGTGATCCAAAAGCAGTTGAAGCTTTACCTGCACTTTCTGTAGACGAACCTACAGTATCGATGACTTTCCAAGTAAACAACTCACCGTTTGCTGGTAAAGAAGGTAAATTCGTAACTTCACGTAATATCCGTGAACGTCTAGATCGCGAATTGATTCACAACGTAGCATTACGTGTTGAAGATACTGACAGTCCTGACCGTTTCAAAGTATCTGGTCGTGGTGAGCTTCACCTTTCAGTTCTTATTGAAAACATGCGTCGTGAAGGCTTCGAAATGGGCGTATCACGTCCACAAGTAATCATCAAAGAAATTGATGGTGAAAAACAAGAGCCATACGAAAACGTAACGTTTGACGTTGAAGAGCAGCACCAAGGCGCTGTAATGGAACAAATGGGTCACCGTAAAGGTGAAATGACCAATATGGAAGTTGACGGTAAAGGCCGTATCCGTATTGAAGCAACAGTTCCTTCACGTGGTTTGATTGGTTTCCGTTCTGAATTCTTAACTATGACTTCAGGTACAGGTATCATGACTTCTAGCTTCTCGCACTACGGTCCTATGAAACAAGGTACTGTTGCGAAACGTCAAAATGGTGTGTTGATTTCTATGGTTCAAGGTACTTGCTTGGGCTATGCACTATTCAGCTTACAAGACCGTGGCCGTCTATTCGCTAAACCTCAGTTAGAAGTTTATGAAGGTATGATCGTTGGTATTAACTCACGTTCAGACGACATGACTGTTAACCCAACTAAAGCGAAACAGCTAACTAACGTACGTGCTTCTGGTACTGATGATGCGTTGACTCTTGTTCCGCACATTGAATTTACGCTTGAACAAGCGCTTGAATTTATTGAAGACGACGAATTAGTTGAAGTAACGCCTAAGTCAATCCGTATCCGTAAACGCTGGTTGACTGAAAACGAACGTAAACGTAACCGTAACGTTTAATTTTACAGTTTCAAAAAAACCGCTGACTTAGGTTAGCGGTTTTTTTATGCATGGGCGTTTTGAATAAAAATGCAAAAATTGAATGACTTTATTCATTTAATTCGACATGCATAATTTTGATAAATCCTTTTTAATAGAATGTATTACCAAAATCAAAAATGTTTTGTGTGAATTTTTATACATGGCATTTAGAATCGAATAAAAACCAAGTAAATTAGGTGGAAATAGTTATACAGATATAATGTATACTTCGTCACAAAATTAAAGCTGAAAAAATTTCTGGAGATCACATGAGTATTATTCAAGAATTTAGAGAATTTGCCGTAAAAGGCAACGTGATGGACTTGGCTGTAGGTGTCATCATTGGTGGTGCTTTCGGTAAAATCATCGATTCAATGGTAAAAGACATTATCATGCCTTTTATTTCTTGGATCCTTGGTGGTGACGTTGATTATTCAAATTGGTTCTTAGTATTGGGCGATAACCCAAACAATTTAACCACGCTAAAAGCAGCACAGGATGCAGGCCTTAATGTTTTGGCTTACGGTAACTTCTTAACTATCTTAATCAACTTCTTGCTTTTGGCATGGGTCGTATTCTGGTTAGTGAAATTGATGAACAAATTGCGCCGTCAAAAAGTTGAAGAGCCAGCTCCAGAGGCGACTCCAGAAGATATCGAATTACTTCGTGAAATTCGTGATGAATTAAAACGTAAAGGTTAATCCTTTAGCAGTGAAAACGGCACTTTGAAGTGCCGTTTTTTATTGAATCCCTTCCGACCTTCCTTTTAAAAAGGGAGGGGAATTCCTTCTTTTCAAAGGAGGGATTTAGGAGATTAAAAATCCATCCGAAACTTAATTTCTAACAAATGCCAGCCAAACTTGCTTTTGATCGGGCCATGAAGTTCACGTTCGGGTAGGGTAAATACCGCTTTATCAATTGGGCCAACCAACTGGCCTTTTTTAATGTCGCCAAGCTCGCCACCTTTTTTACCCGAAGGGCATGTCGAATGCTGCTTTGCAATTTTGGCAAAGTCCGCACCGCCTTTGATTTTCTTTTTTAGTTGCTCACATAGTTCTTTATCTTTGACTAATATGTGGCGAACAATCGCAGACTTCATGCGTTATTTCCTTTCACGGTTTTCTTAGTCAGCATTTTAACCTTTTTTAAAGGCTGACACTCTGGGCAAAACACCGATGCACGTTGCCCTAGTTTGATATTTTGCAAGATGGTTTCACAGTTGATGCACATTTCACCGGCACGTCCGTAGGCGAGCAGAGTTTGTTGGAAATAACCATTTTCGCCCATCGCATTGGTGTAATCACGTAAAGTCGAACCGCCTAAATCAATTGCCTGTTTTAAAATACGTTTGATTTCGATGACCATTTTTTCAACTTGTTCAAAACTCAAACTCGATGCTGGCTGCGCAGGGTGTATGCCGAGGTTAAACAGGCTTTCCGTTGCATAAATATTGCCCACACCGACTACGATATGATTGTCCATGATCGATACTTTGATACTGGTCTGCTTATTTTTAAATTTTTGGAATAAGTATTCAGCATTAAACGCATCACTCAGCGGTTCAGGGCCAAGCGTGTCAATCAGTTTGCTTTGAGACGATGCATCTAACCATAAAATACAGCCAAAACGGCGTGGATCGTGATAGCGCAATTGCATATCTTCAAAATGAATTACCAGATGATCATGCTTGCGTAATGCTTCATGACCTTCACAAATCCGAAAACTACCAGACATGCCCAAATGCCACAACATGCTGTCCTGTTCAAATTCAGCCAAAATATATTTTGATCGACGGCTGAGCTGAAGCAGCTTTTGTCCGACGAGTTTTTGAATGTCGTCAGGAATAGGCCAACGCAGGCTCGACTGAAAAACCTCAACTTTGAGAACCTTTTCATTCAATAATGGCAATAAACTGGTTTTAGTGGTTTCTACTTCTGGTAATTCAGGCATAAAGGTCGAAGCAATGGGTCATTCAAGTTATGCATACTATTGGGTCTAGCCCAACAGAATGCAAGTTTCATCGCGGTCTGAGGGGATGTTTGAACAGGCTATTGATTATTAATTGTGAGAATAGTAAACCAATAAGTCACGATGATGAGTTCGAATAAGCGATCAGAATTTTAAAATTTAATTTTCAAAAATATAAGATATTGAAAAATAATAACTAAAAATATTGCATAACAATAGATTTATTTAAAATCATTTATTGATAAATTAAAGTTTTGTTAATGATAAAAATAATGCTGAGATAGAACGTGAAAAATTATGTAATTTTTGCAACATTAGATTTCAAGCCTTGTGGCTTGTCTAGAGACTCTCTCCAGATTTAGGTTTTACCATGAAAAAATACAGTCTAGCTCTTCTACCTGCATTTGTTGCAGCAGCCATGACACATGTTCACGCCGCAGAAGCATTCGACACTAAAGGTCAGTACATGCTCGGGGATTGGGATGGTAAACGTACCGAACTTGCACAACAAGGTGTGAAGTTTGAGGCCAATATTGCTGCTGATGCTGCCTATCTTGCCGATGGCGGTCGTAATCCGGGACATTCAGCAACGGTAGCCAGCCAATTGTGGTTAGGTACACAGCTTGATATGGAAAAACTCGCAGGTTGGGATGGCGTGACTGTGCGTGCTGTAATGACTGCTCGTCAAGGTCAAAGTACCTCAGTTCGTGATTTGCAAGGAGATGTTCATCAATTAGCAAATGCACAAGCCAATTTTGGTCGTGGTAATCAGAAAACTCGCTTATCTGAACTGTCTATTGAAAAGCAATTTAAACAGCAAGGCTTAAGCATTAAAGCAGGCCGTTTAGGTTTGGGCATGGACTTTAACGTGATGGGCTGTGACTTTGCCAGTACTGCGTTTTGCGCTGCGCAAATGGGTAAATGGCAAGGCAATATTTGGATGAATACCCCAGTTTCACAGTGGGGCGCACGTGTGAAGCAAGAGCTTAGCCCAGAACTTGCTGTACAAGCGGGTGTGTATGAATACAACCCTGAAAATGCTTTGGAACGCCATGGTTGGAATTTGGATACCGATGATGCCGATGGTGTAACTATTCCTGTAGAAATCATTTGGACACCGAAAGCATTGGTGAATGGTTTAGCAGGCAGTTACCGTGTTGGCGGTATATATAACACGGCTGATGATGTCAAAAATCAAAAAGACATTGCAAATCCAGCTGATGCTAAAAACCGTACTTTTGCAGGTTGGTTAGCCGTAGAACAGCAATTGACGTCGACAGGTGAAGGCAAGCAAGGTTTACATTCATTTGCAAACTTTACATGGCATGATCGTGTGACCAATAAAGTGGATAACTCACAGCAGTTGGGTTTGAAATACATTGGATTGGCCGATCGTTTACCTAACGATATGGTTGGCTTGGGCGTGAACCGTGTGCATGTCAATGATCGACTTTCTGCTGAGAAATTTGATGCAAGTGCAGAATATAATGTCGAGTTGAACTATAGCCATAACCCTACGAAATGGTTGATGATTCGTCCAAGTTTACAATATGTGATTAACCCAGGCTCAACAAATCGGGTTGATGATGCTTTCTTAATTGGTTTAAGCTCTAAGGTAATCTTCTAATGTCAAAATAGGTGCTCTATGCAAAGTAAATTTAACGTCACATCATTTAAGACACATTTACTTTGCCTGACGGCATGTATTAGCCAGCAGCTGTATGCAGAAACAGGTTCTACGGAACCTGTTTTACTTCCTGAGATTACCATTGAAGCGCCACGAACCAATACCACGTGGTTAAAAACCCCTGCATCGGTATACCGTGTACAGCAGGCTGAAAATAATAACAATACGGGTGTGAATCTGTCTGAAACCTTAAAAGGTGTGCCCGGACTACAACTGAATAACCGTGAAAACTATGCACAAGACTTGCAACTGTCTATGCGAGGCTTTGGCGCTCGTTCAACATTTGGTGTGCGTGGTATCCGTTTATATGTTGATGGAATCCCTGCGACCATGCCGGATGGTCAGGGACAGACGTCAAATATCGATATGAGTAGCTTAAATCATATCGAGGTATTGGGCGGGCCATTTTCTTCTTTATATGGCAACTCTTCGGGTGGGGCGATCTTAACAACAACCAAGCAAGGTACTGGAAAAGACTCGATCGAACTCGGCTATTCGGGCGGCAGTCATCATAAAAGCCGTGCTGATATTGTGCTGCAAGGTGGCTCAGAACAGGCCAATGAACCTAGCTATGTCGTGAGTTCTTCTTATTTTGAAACCGATGGGTACCGTGATCATAGTGCCGCAAATAAGGTACTTAGCAATGCAAAACTGACTTGGGATCTGGATGATGGTTCCAAGGTCAATTGGATTGTGAATCATGTGGATATCAATGCCGATGATCCACAAGGGTTGACTCGGGAGAAATTGCGTCAAAATCCGAAACAGCAAGTAGCATTTTTAAAGCAGTTTGATGTACGTAAAGAAATTAACCAAACTCAAACGGGCTTAACATGGAAAAAACCATTGAATGATCAGCATGAACTTAATGCAATGGTATATATGGGGCAACGTGATGTAACCCAGTATCAATCGATTCCTAAAGGTGATTATTCAATCAATTTAGGCTTAGATGAAGATGGAAATCCAATATCATCAACAAGTCAAAGAAACCCTCGCCATGCAGGCGGTGTGATTGATTTTAGCCGTGACTATTATGGAACAGATATTCGCTGGACAGGCAAAGACCTCTTGCCGAATACGCGTTTAACTGCAGGCCTTGCCTTTGATTACATGGATGAAGACCGTAAGGGCTATGAAAATTTTGATGCCAATGACAATTATGGCGTGAAAGGTGATTTACGCCGTGATGAAAATAATACCTTGTGGAATTTAGATCCCTATGTACAAGCTTCGTGGAATTTTTTACCCAATTGGACTTTAGATACAGGGCTACGATATAGCAATGTTCATTATGAATCTGACGATAAATATGTCGTGGGTTTAAATAAGGATGACAGCGGTAAAACCGACTATGACAAAGTTTTACCTTCAGCAGCATTAAGTTGGAATATTGCGCCTCAACTGAATGCCTATGCCAGTTATGCCAAAGGTTTTGAAACACCGACCTTTACAGAAATGGCCTATTCTAAAGATGACGGTATGAATTTTGATTTAAAACCGGCCAGTAGCGATAACTACGAGCTTGGGCTTAAATCACAAAATGCATTGGGGAATTTCACTGCAGCGGTGTTCCAAAGCAAAACTCAAGATGACATCGTCTCTGCAGGAAGTATCAATGGTCGTGCAACCTATAAAAATGCCGATAAAACCTTACGTGAAGGTGTGGAGCTTTCGTGGAATAAACAGCTATGGCGAGATTTAAGCGCGCAAGCAAGTTACAGTTATATCGATGCCACTTTTGATGCCGCAATTCCTGACAGTGATGTCGTCAAAGGCACCTATATTCCGGGTATTGCCAAAAACCAAGCGTTTGCCACACTGAATTGGCTGCCAGATATTGGCTTTAATGCCGGCCTAGATGTTCGCTATATGGATAAAGTCTATGTCGATGATGCCAACAGTGATGCTGCGTCGAGCTATACCGTGGTTTCTGCCAACGCTGGTTATGTGTGGAAACAAGCAGATTGGAAAGTTAAAACCTATGTACGTGTAGATAATTTGTTTGATGAAAACTATGTCGGTTCAGTGATCGTCAATGATGGAAATGGACGCTTCTTTGAACCCGCGGATGGTTTGAATTGGAGTGCAGGATTAAGTGTGACCAAAGCCTTCTAAAAGGAGAGTAATGTGGCGTTGTTATTTCAACCAATTCAGTTTGGAACATTGGGGCTGACTAATCGAATCGTGATTGCACCCATGTGTCAATATTCTGCCAATGAGCAAGGGGAGTTAAGCTATTGGCATGAACAACAATGGGCGAATTATGCCTTGTCAGGTGCCGGACTTTGTATCGTCGAGGCAACGGCTGTACAGGCAGAGGGACGCATTAGCTATGCAGACCTCGGTCTTTGGAATGATATGCAACGCGCACAGATGAAGGCACTATTGGCCAAGGTGAAATCACTTTCCCCTATGCCATTTGCTATCCAACTGGCACATGCGGGTCGTAAGGCATCGACAGATAAACCTTGGGCAGGACGTGGACAATTACCCCCAGATCATCCTCAAGGATGGCAAACTGTTTCAGCAAGTGAGTTGCCCTTTAATGTCACAGATCATGCACCCCATGCTTTAAGTCGAGATGAAATCCAGCAGATCATTCAAGACTTTGCCGATTCAGCAAAACGCGCGGTAGATGCAGGCTTTGACTTAATTGAGCTACATGCTGCACATGGTTATTTACTGCATCAATTTATGTCACCATTGTCGAATCATCGTAGCGATGAATATGGTGGCAGTTTGGAAAATCGCATTCGTCTAACCCTTGAAGTGTTCCAAGCCATGAAAAATGCCGTGCCTGAAGATTATCCAATAGGGGTACGTATTTCCGCAACTGATTGGATGGAATATACTGAAGCACCGAGTTGGGATCTAGACTCGGCTGTTGGTTTGTCAAAAGCGCTTGCACAACTAGGCACAGCCTATATTCATGTTTCTAGTGGCGGCTTAGATGTTGCGCAAAAAATTCAATTACAAGCCAGTTATCAAGTGCCTTTTGCTGAAGCCATAAAGCAAGCCGTTCAGGTTCCCGTAATTGCTGTGGGTTTAATTACCGAAGCAATGCAAGCCGAAGGCATCTTACAATATGGCATGGCAGATGCGATTGGTCTTGCTCGTGCAATTCAATATGACCCGCGTTGGCCATGGCATGCCGCTGCTGAACTCGGTGAAAACCTAAAAATTTCTCCGCAGTATTTACGCTGTCAGCCGCATGCACAAAGAAGTCAATTTACGGCTTTCTAATTTTCAAAATTTATAGCGGTCCGATCTACACTCTCAGGTTGAGGGTGTGGATAGAAGAGTCTATTACACAGGATATTTCGTATGGTCTTTGAGGTGATTGGTCCAATCTTTTTTCTTTTGGCCTTGGGATATCTGTCTGTAAAATGCAGTTTATTGAGTAAAGAACAGGTCGGAACCATTGGTGCATTTGTGATTAAGATTGCACTGCCGGCTTTGTTTTTTCAGTCATTAGCTTCTAAAGATTTGCATCAAATTTGGTATCCCGGCTATTTCTTTGTTTATACCGGAGTCACGTTTTTACTGTATGGCATGGCCTATTGGCTATTGTCGACACATTTTAAAAATAATATGTCGCAAACAGCGGTACTGTCATTAGGCGCTGGCATGTCAAATACAGGCTTAATTGGCACTGCAGTCCTAAGCTTATTGGTCGGTCAAAATGCGATGACCTATACCTCATTAATCGTCATCATTGAAAGTGTGCTGCTGATTCCAACGGTGCTGGTCCTTGCGCAATTAGGAAGTTCACAGCAAAAAGCCAATATTGGCGACATCATCAAAAATACCTTATTTACCCTGTTAAAAAATCCACTCTTTGCAGGGGTAATGTTAGGGATTGGATTTGCAATTTTCCAAATCCGTTTGCCTCATCAAATCAATGATGTACTAGCGATGTTAGGTCAAACGGCTTCACCACTGGCACTGTTTGCAATTGGTGGAGGGATTGTCGGTATGAGCTTAAAGTATGTGAATGCTCAGAGCTTCTATTTGGTGATTTCAAGCAACTTGGTGATGCCTTTACTGACTTATTTAGGCTTACGTTATTTGACCGATGTCAGCCAAGAGATGTTATATGCAGGGACGATTATTGCCGCATTACCGATGCCGACGATTTTTGCCATGCTAGGACAAGTGTATGGCTTAAATGAAAAGACCTTAACGCCTTTGTTGATGAGTACTATCTTGGGCTTTGTCGTAACAGGTGTATTAATCAGTCTGTGGTGGGCGTGATTTTGATCAGCTCAAGATTTGCTTAAACCCATGAAAAAGCCCTGCATGTGCAGGGCTTTTTTTAATGCTCAATTAACTCTTTTTCGCATTGGCTTTAGGTGCTTTGGCTTGTTCAGCAATCATTTTATCCACGGTTGCCAAAGATTCTTTGGCTTGCGGAATATTTTCTTTGGCTAATGCGCTAAATATTTTTTTAGCTTCAGGCAAATTCTGCGGGATGATATTGCCATTTACAAACATATTGCCCACCGCCATTAATGCAGGGACATAGCCTTTTTTCGCTAACTCTTGAATGCTATTCAGACCTTGCTGAATAGGCTTTTCATTTTTAGCTTTAAAGCCAGCACTGATGTCATAAAGCGCTTTGGCATGAATCGCAGGGTAGTTGCCTTTTTTAATCAGCGGATCAAGTTTACTGAGCGCCAATTTATCTGACTCAGGTTTATTTTCTGCAAAAAGTAAAATGGCATAGTCGATGGAGGCATCGTCAAACCCTGCCGAAGATGCACGTTCTAAATATTGTTTGGCCTTGTTGGTATCTTGTTTTAAGCCCAGTGTGCCCGTTGCATAATTTTTACCTAAAACATAGTTAGCAACTGGGTAGCCTTTGGCTGCAGCCTGTTCATAGAGTTGGATGGCTTTTTTCTCATCCTTCGCTACGCCTTGACCTGTTTGAGTAAGATAGCCCAAATTATAAGTGGCCTGAGCATTACCTTTTGCTGCAAGCTTGCTCAGTGTCTGGTAGGCGCCATTCATATCTTTGGCCTTGACCATAGCTTCCACTTTAGCAAATTCAGGATCGACGGCATCTGTTTTGGTTTCAGCAAAAGCCAATTGAGTGCTCATTGCTAAAATGCTTGCGAATAGGATTTTTTTCATCTTTAAACCTTTTATAAATCATACACATAATTCCATTTATGTGTTTTGGTGGTTATTTTTGTCGGTTTTTACATCATAGGTAGATTTACGTAAATGTAAAGTGAGGAATTGTGATTTAAAGCGTTTTTATAAAATAATGTTGATTGCCCTTAGCGCTTTAAATGCTATGACTTTATTGCATTAAAAGCCTTTGCAAAAAAGCAGGACTCTGATTTAATCGCGCATTGTTATTTTCTCTGAGGCAGCGCGATGTTTATTAAAGGCATTAAACGCAATTACGATAAAATCAATGCAGATGAATCGATTGCAGATGAAGATAAAATTGATGCGCTTTTGATGAAATTGGGTGCAGAGTTTTTAGTCAGTAAAGAGGATCGTGTTTATATTTTCAAAAAAGGCGATTTAGAAGCTAAATTTGATGCCAAACATGCGCGCGCCTATCATTTTAAAGAATATGTATGCAAAGACATGAATAAGTTGTTTCATGGATTTTGATTAAAATCATGATTTAAAAACGAAAACATGAGGGGGAATAAAGTTCCTCCTTATTTTTGTTTGTTGTGTGCTGCAACAGCGTATGTGATTTAAAAAACCTTAATTTTCAAAAGTATAATATTTTCTAAAAATATAAATTGAATAAAAAAGATACAAGGCATCTATGATGAATACAGATATACATGATTCATTGAGATGTATTTAAATATGATAAAAATAAGTGCCATCTTGATCCTTAGTTTCGTTTGTTCAATGACCAGTTGGGCTCAACTACCCAAGCTTGTACCTCATCCAATCCATTTAAAAAATGGCAAGCAGTTTTCATTAAATTTGCCTGCAAATTTCGAGATCATTCCTGCTGCTGAAGGTCTCAAACGGGTACGCTTTTTTTCGCAAGCGCCTGATCGCAGAATGTTTGTCACGGATATGTATGATCTAACAGATAATAAAAAAGGTACTGTATATATATTGGATGATTGGAATGCTGACACCGGTAAATTTGGCAAAATCATTCCTTATCTGACCGGTTTGAGAAATCCAAATTCAGTTCAGTTTTATACCGATGCTCAAGGACAGGATTGGCTCTATTTGGCGGAAACGGACCAACTGACACGGCAAAAATTTAGTAGAGGAGAAACTCAGCCTTCGAGTAAGGCTGAAGTTTTAGCGACATTTCCTGATTATGGTTTGAGTTATAAATACGGCGGTTGGCATCTGACGCGGACGATTGCTATCGGTGGAAATGGAAAAGTTTATGTGTCGGTTGGTTCGAGTTGTAACGCCTGTGTTGAAAAAGAAAAAGTACGAGCCTCCGTCATTGAGATGAATCCTGATGGTTCAGAGCAACGGATGTATGCGACAGGTTTGCGTAATGCTGTTGGGCTAAAATGGATCGGAAAATTTCTATTTGCAACTAATCAAGGTTCTGATCATTTGGGACGTAAAAAGCCAGATGAAACTTTTTATGCGTTAAAGCGGGATGTCGATTATGGCTGGCCCGCATGTTATTCATGGCAGGGCAAAGTCTTGGCGGATGCTAAATTTAAACGTGCATCAGGCTGTAAAAATGTTCCATCGCCCTATGCTTATTTCCCTTCGCATTCCTCAGCACTGGGTTTTGATTATTTTGATCATCCAGACACAGATGCCACCATTAAAAATGCATTTTTAGTGGCCTTGCATGGCTCTACCGACGAAGCGATTGGCCATGGCTATCAAATTGCAATTATGCGTAAAGGACAAAAACTTGAAACCTTTATGGATGGTTTTTTAGTCGGTAAAAAGGTGTATGGGCGACCTGCTGATATTTACCGAATTGATGCAAATTCCTTTTATTTTTCGGATGATCGGGGTGGGGTGGTTTATTTTGTGAGGTGGAGAGATATTTTCTGATTTTGTGAAAATCCAATAAAAAAAGTCTAAGTATAAAATAAAGAGAGGGTTGATCACTTTAAATATTCTGACATTTTTACTGACATATAAATATATTGAAATGCTGTAATACTTTGAGATATATTGGAAAATAACTGACATTTTTGCTGACAAAATTTAAGGAAAAAAATGCCTGAGCAAAGCAAAGAGTGGTTGAATGAAACTACACTACGTGTGATGACCTATAAATCTGGTTCATTCACATTTAGTCTGAGTTTAGACTACGAACGTTTACAAGGGGCAATTGACCGAGTAAATGATGCACAAAAGCGCTTTAATAAAATGCCAGGACTTCCTCAAATTATCGACCAGATGCAAGAAAAAATTCTTGCAAGTAGTATTTACAGTACGAATACTATAGAAGGTGGTGAGTTCAGCCAAGAAGAAACAGCGCAAATTTTAAAAATTGATCCAGCTCAAATCCAAAATACAGCAGAAAAAAGATTAACCAACCTAAAGCAGGCGATAGATTGGATTAATCAACATAAACACACAACACTTACTCCTAATTTGGGAAAAAATATAAGCTTGGATGATGTATTGACATTGCATCGCCTTGTTTCTCAAGATGTTGATGAAAAAAATAATCCACCTGCTCAATTCAGAAATAATCAACCTACACAAAAAACGATCGTAGGTGATGCAGAACATGGAGGGACATATCGTCCACCGAAATGCTTAGCAGATATTGAATATCTGATGTTAGCTTGGCTTGAATGGTTAAATGCCCCTGTCATTATGCAACAAGCTGTGTTGATTCGAGCAAGTCTTGCACACTATTATTTTGAATTAATTCATCCATTTTGGGATGGTAATGGGCGTACAGGGCGATTGATTGAAATGCTGATTTTGGAACAATCAGGTTATCATTTTAGTTCTTCTGCTGTATGGAAATACTATCAGGAAAATATTCACCAATATTTTGCACTTTTTAATCAATGTCGCAAGTTAGCCGATAAAAAACAAGATGATGCTCATCAAGGTTTTGTCAGATTTATGATAGAAGGTATGTTTAAAACCATTGAAAACTTACATGATCAAGGAGATGACCTTATTCGTTTTCTTCTTTATAAAAATGCATTGAATGATGCTCGTAAAAACAAAAGGTTATCTGAAAGACAAATTCAATTGATTGAAATTTATATGGCTGAAGCAATTATTGTTTCACCTACTGAACTTTATAAACGACCTATTGTTCAGATATTATTTAAAGGCAAAACAGAACGAACTTACTATCGAGATATAGAAGGAATTGTGAAAGCTGGATTTTTGAATGAATTAGAAGGGAAATTGTATTATCCATACATATAAAACAATATAGATGACATTTTTACTGACATTTTTTTTAATTTTATTGGTTTAAGTTATTGAATTAAAATAGTAAATAACTGTCATTTTAGCTGACATTATTTTCCTATAAAAAAAATTTAACCTTTATATTTCTATAATTTTTCAGTCATAAAAAAGCCCCTAAACTTAGAGGCTAATGTACCACAACATTCTAAAATTTATAGACTTAAGCAGGACGTGCCACATCACCATTCAATGCTTCAGGCAAGGCTAAAACAGTCACGTCTAACTCTTCTAAGGCTTCAGGACGAGCAACAACCAGTGCTACATAACCATTTTCTACAGCCGCGCTATTTACCACTTGCACGCCTTTATTCAGCTGTTCGCCTTGTGCAGGAGCAGCGCCTGTACCTGAAATCGCATGCAACCAAGCTTTGGGTTTGGCTTTAAACCATAAACGTGCAATCACTTCCTGACCCAAATAACAGCCTTTGTCATAGTGTACACCTTCACGCTGATGTAAACGTAGCTCTTGCGGTTGGAACACATGTTCAAGCGCTTGGTCAATATAGGCCTGACCCGCTTGAATGGCTTGAACTTCCCATGCTGCAATATCCGTCGGCGCCGAAGCAAAAGTCGTGTCATCACCGGCTAAACTTGGAAAAACTGCACCGGCTTCTTCCAGTTTCATTTTTGAAAAAGCGCCGAATTTTTTAATATGTTTGGCAAATTCTTCGGCTTGATCTGCTGTTGTGACAATAGAAAAACTTTCAGCACTGTGTTTGGTGAGCCATAAACCAAAGTGAATACGGCCTTTGAGGTCGCAGATTGCGGTATAACGTGTTGCATTTTCTTCAAGGCGTTCAACATGCAAAGTCACTTGCCCTTGTAGAAATTTTTGTGCATCGACACCGTTGAGAGAAAAAGATGTGAATGCCATAGACGTTGTCATGACCAGCCTCAGTATAAATTTTAGATATCATTAATCATGTTATTTTGCAGCAAGCCGCAGTGTTAGGCAAACAAAAAGCCCATATTGATATGGGCTTTTGTACAGCAGAGATTAGTCTTAGTGATTGTGTGTCGGCATATCGCTTGCAGTCATATCTATAGTGGAATGATGTGAAGGCGGTTCACTATTACAATCATATTGGTCGCCACAAATACGCACGGTTTCCATCATGCCTTGATCTTCATGGTCTAAAATATGGCAGTGCAGCACGAAGTCGCCTTCAAATTTTTCGTACTTGCTGCGCACAAAGATTTTATAGCCCTGTTTGACGAAGAGCGTATCTTTCCAAACGCCTTTCATTCCATGATATTGCGAGTCAATATTTCCTGCACCATCTTTATCTGAGCTGCCGATCGCACTGACATCGACACCATTTTCATTCAATATTTTCACGACTTGGAATGGATTGACATGAATATGGAAGGGATGACTTGCAACATTACTGCTCAACTCCCACTCTTGGGTTTGCCCGATTGGAAGCTTGCGGACATAGCTATGGTGGGTATGGTCTTCATCGTGGTAGGCATCTCCAAAGCTGATCAAGGTGCCTTCCTCGGCATGACGAATACCAAATTTAAAGCTGCCATCTGCATTGAACAGAATGTCAAAGTTGGTGATTTGCTTCGCCATCGTTTTGAGCATTTCATCGACTTCAGCAGTCATTAAACTCGCATGAGAGATAAAGGCTGATAAATCACCCTGTTCGAGCTGTGCAATCACTTCTGGTGCTAGTTTCAATTGGGTTGCCTGACTTTTCAAAAAGTTATAAGGCGTTTGCTGCGGTAGTTGGGTTGCTTTTACATTGACCCAACCGAGGAGCTGTGTATTGAGTTTTTCTTCCGGTGCGCGACGAAGTAGCGGACTTGATTCAGGCGCATTAATTTCATCTTCTAGATTCAGCTTGGCATCGTATACACAGTATTTATTGGTGGTCGGGAAGGCGAGCATGGCATCAAAGCGATAACCCGGCTGAAAAACTTCAATCCCTTGCTTTTGGATTTTACCCATGGTCAAGCCGTCTTGTGCAAGGGTATATAATGGTAATGTTTTCAGTGTTTTAAACTGTGAAGACATCGACTTGCTTTGATACTTTTGACATTCGCTCAGGGTTTGCTCTGCGGTAAAGTGCGCAGAATCAGGTAGTTCTTTGATGGTCAAACCAATGGTGTCACGGATACCGCCGTGAATCATGCGCCAGCGGTGGTATTGGTTTTGATCTACCTTAATTTCACCAAACATTTTGCCATTGATACTGGTAAAACGATTTTCATCCGCCCATGAGGTGGGTATATCGAGTTTTGAATAATCTTCTAAGCTATAGATGCAGGGTGTACCATTCACTTGGCTTAAATTGCTGTCGCAATCTTCATTGTATTGAATCTGCTGGAACAGCATGATTTTTTCATGGTCATACTGCTGGGTTTTTTGATTTTTCCATAAGATGTCCAAATCTCCAGTCTGCTGAATTTGCCCCTGTCGAATGACGGGTTTTCGCTCTCCCTCAATAATCAAAGGGCCAGCCATGCCGCTTGAGACCTGAATCGCGGTTGAACCATGCACATGAGAGTGATACCAAAATGTTCCCGCAGGATGATTCGGTTCGATCTTAAATTCGTAATGAAAATCTTGCTGAGGTTTTAAGCTCAAAAATACGTTGTCACTATTTCCTTGCGGGCTAACCCAAAGACCATGTGTATGTAAATTTGTGGTGTTAAAACAGTTCCCTTGGTTAATATTGGTCACTGGACTTGGGCAGGTCTCTGTCGATTCAACAGGGAGATGATTGACCAGATGGATTTTTAAATTGTCACCTTGTTTCGCACGAATTTGTGGGCCAACCAGTACATCAGAAACACTGCCATCGGTATTTTTTGAGTTCCAGAGTTCAGGTTTAGTCAGATAGCCTCTGACTTGTAATAGATCATTCTCACCCGTTTCAGGGTCGTATAAGGCTTGGCGTTTATAGGCAATCAGCAGTTCATGCTCACCTTGTGCATTGGCTTTCAAACGTGGTGGATTCGAGACGACAGTCGGTGAGTCTACTTCCTCTTCTTGAATCGTCGAATCCGTTGTCGATTGGTCGTTGTCGCCACAGGCAATGAAGCTAAGACAGCTTAAGAGGCAGCCAGCCCCAATGATGGTTTTAAATTTTGTCATGATCTTTCCCCAAAGCATAATGACGGTAGAACAGTAATCGCTGATTTATTTAGCTAAGATTTTGTAAATATTGTGATTATTTTGGCGAGTACAGCGAATTACTGTTCTTGTATGTCGTGCTTTTATTATCTGAGAGAGGGGTGATTCGACGCTATCCCTGCAAATAGGGATAAATTGAGAATTAAGATAAAATAAATAATAAAACTGTGTTTTGATTCACATTGTGGCTTTGAGGCGCAATGAGCTAATGAAGTAATTTAATGCCTTGATTATTAAATACTAAAATTGATAAGACTGATTTTTAATCAATTTGGTTGATATTTAGATTAAATATTATGCAGTGCAATTTACCTTAGACTAAAGAATGAGGCGGATTTGCAGCTATTTTTCAAAAAAATTCATATTTAGAGCGAATATTCCAAAGTTAGTGTAACTAAATATTTCAAAAACCCCTATTTTTATATTTAACTATATGAAATATATGAGATTTGGGAAATGGGTTTTCGGCAGTGTAGTATGCCTATCGAACAAAGATGAATTGTCTATGAAAAAGACAACGCAAAAAAATGAAAGACCGAGGGCAGGAACGCTATGAACAACAACTACCGTAAACCGCTGCAAGGCACCCAGCTAGAATACTTCGATGTACGCCAAGCCGTAGAAGATATTCAGCCAGGCGCATACGCAAAACTCCCATATACATCTAAAGTCCTTGCAGAGCAGTTGGTTCGTAAATGCGACCCTGCAATCTTAGAACAATCTTTAAAAGAGCTGATTAACCGCAAACAAGACCACGATTTCCCTTGGTACCCTGCACGTGTGGTGTGCCATGACATCTTAGGTCAAACCGCATTGGTTGACCTTGCAGGCTTGCGTGATGCCATTGCAGATCAAGGTGGCGACCCGTCAAAAGTCAATCCTGTTGTTCCAACACAGCTGATTGTTGACCATTCTCTAGCTGTAGAGTTTGGTGGTTTTGATCCTGATGCATTTGAGAAAAACCGCGCGATTGAAGACCGTCGTAACGAAGACCGTTTCCATTTCATTGAATGGACCAAGACAGCCTTTGAAAATGTCGATGTGATCCCTGCGGGCAACGGCATCATGCACCAAATCAACTTGGAGAAAATGTCTCCAGTGATTCAAAACCGTGATGGTTTAGCATTCCCTGATACCTGTGTGGGTACAGACTCACATACACCGCATACTGATGCATTGGGTGTGATTTCTGTCGGTGTCGGCGGTCTAGAAGCTGAAAACGTGATGCTTGGCCGAGCATCTTGGATGCGTCTGCCAGACATCATTGGTGTAGAGCTTGTCGGTCAGCGTAAAGCAGGCATCACCGCAACTGATATCGTGTTAGCGCTTACAGAATTCTTGCGTAAAGAACGTGTGGTTGGTGCTTATTTAGAGTTCTTCGGTGAAGGTGCAGACAGCATGTCTGTAGGTGACCGTGCAACGATCTCGAACATGACCCCTGAATATGGCGCAACGGCTGCGATGTTCTACATCGACCAAAACACCATTGATTACCTGACATTGACAGGCCGTGAAGCGGATCAAGTGAAATTGGTTGAAAGCTATGCCAAAGAAATCGGTCTTTGGGCGTCAGATATGACAGCAGCGGAATACCCGCGTGTACTGCGTTTTGATTTGTCGAAAGTGACTCGTAATATTGCAGGTCCATCGAATCCACATGCACGTGTATCAACCGCTGATTTAAAAGCGAAAGGCATTGCAGGTAACTTAGAAGCGGCTAAAGCTCAGGAAGCTGAAGGTTTAATGCCTGATGGCGCAATCATCATTGCAGCAATCACCTCATGTACAAACACTTCTAACCCACGTAATACCGTGGCAGCAGGCTTACTTGCACGTAAAGCTAATGAGTTAGGACTTGTGCGTAAACCTTGGGTGAAATCATCATTTGCACCGGGTTCTAAAGCAGCCGCTTTATACCTAGAAGAAGCAGGTGTACTCGGTGATTTAGAAAAACTGGGCTTTGGTATCGTGGCATATGCATGTACCACGTGTAATGGTATGTCGGGCGCGCTCGATCCAGTGATTCAGCAAGAAATTATTGACCGTGATGTGTATGCAACTGCGGTACTTTCAGGTAACCGTAACTTTGACGGACGTATCCATCCATACGCAAAACAAGCATTCTTGGCTTCGCCTCCACTCGTTGTGGCGTATGCCATTGCAGGGACGATTCGTTTTGATATCGAAACCGATTCACTGGGCAATGACAAAGACGGTAATCCAATTTACCTGAAAGACATTTGGCCGTCTGATGCTGAAATTGATGCATTGGTGAAAGAAGCGGTTAAACCTGAACAGTTTAAGAAAGTGTATATCCCAATGTTTGATTTGGGTGAGCGTGAAAAAGCGGCAAGCCCGTTATACGACTGGCGTCCGCAAAGTACTTATATCCGCCGTCCGCCGTATTGGGAAGGGGCATTGGCTGCACCGCGTACACTTGCAAATATGCGTCCGCTTGCGATCTTGCCTGACAACATCACCACAGACCATTTATCGCCATCGAATGCGATCATGATGGATTCGGCTGCAGGTGAGTATCTGCATAAAATGGGCGTGCCTGAAGAAGACTTTAACTCATACGCAACCCACCGTGGTGACCATTTAACTGCACAGCGTGCGACATTTGCCAACCCGAAATTGTTTAATGAAATGGTGGTGCGTTCTGACGGTACGATCAAGCAAGGTTCAAAAGCGCGTGTAGAGCCTGAAGGCGAAGTGATGCGTATGTGGGAAGCGATTGAAACTTATATGAATCGTAAGCAGCCACTGATCATCATTGCAGGTAAAGACTACGGTCAAGGTTCGAGCCGTGACTGGGCAGCTAAAGGTGTGCGCCTTGCAGGTGTAGAAGTGATTGTGGCGGAAGGTTTTGAGCGTATTCACCGTACCAACTTGGTGGGTATGGGCGTGTTACCGCTTGAGTTTAAAGCAGGGACTGACCGTAAAACTTTGAAGCTGGATGGTACTGAGCTGTATAGCGTGATTGGTAATATAGCACCGCGTTCTGACCTGACTTTGGTGGTTGAGCGTTCAACTGCTGATGGTAAAAATGAAATCATTAAAGTGCCTGTGACTTGCCGTTTAGACACTGAAGAAGAAGTGCATGTGTATGAAGCGGGTGGTGTGTTGCAACGCTTTGCACAGGATTTCTTGGAAGGAAATGTGGCGTAATTTAAAATAAGTCCTTTTAATACTTGAAATAATTCAATAAAGCCATATGTCAGATATGGCTTTATTATTTGGAAAATGAAAAATGTCTCTTTTAAGAGAAATTCAGAACGATGCAGTAAACTCTAATATTAAAGTTTCTGATTTATTAAGAAGATGTAAAGTTTTAGCTTATCGATTAGGAAATGAAGATTTTAAAACATGGGTTGATTCAGAGCTTAATGGATATGAATCGTTGGATGGTATTCCTTCTTATCGAATTTATAACGATGTTAATTCAAAAGGTCATTTTTCAGGTGCATTTGGATCTGGGCTAAGAAATGCTGACATTCCATCAAATTGCTTTCCTAAAGAATTTCGAAAGAATTTAACAACGGTTTCATTAACTGGTCCAATTGCTGAATTTGAGTCACTAGTAATAAATGCTAAAAAGGGTAAACTGTTACAACAACCGTGGGACGCAAATTTTGTGGCTATGTTTAGCAATAAAATTTATAAGAATATGGTGTGTGTACAGGCTTGGAAAGTTATACCTTCTACAAAATTAGAGGGGATTATTGATATTGTAAAAACAAAAATATTAAATTTCGTATTAGAAATAGAAGTTATTAATCCTGAAGCTGGAGAAGCAAAATTGAATACGAATCCTATCCCACAAGATAAGGTGAGTCAGATTTTTAATATAAATATTTCAGGAAATGTTGGGAATTTAGCTTCAGGGAATAGCAACAGCGGTATTCAACAATCTACAAATAATGAAATTCCAAAAGAATTCTTGGAGATAATTACTAAGATTCAGGAAGAAAATAGTGATGAAAACTCTGTTTTACAAGAGCTAGAGAATAAAGTAGAAGAGCTAGGACGGAATGTTGGAACTGTAAAATATAGTGAAAAATATAAGGAATTAATAAGTTTTATGTCTGATCATGCAACTGTTGTTAGTGGATTAATTTTGCCTGTTTTGCCATATTTAAGTTCATTATTAAATATATAGTATTGATTGAAAAATATTCAAAAAATACCCATCATAAGGTATATATCAAAACTTATGGAGTCGCTTTATGACTACAGCAAAAGTTTTTATGACAGGTCGCAGTCAAGCTATTCGGTTACCTAAAGAATTTCGCTTTGAAGGCAAGGAAGTTGAAATCTTCCGCCGTGGTGACGAAGTCATATTGCGTGAAAAACCGGTCACAGCAGATCAATTATTTAAAGTTTTGGCACAAATGCCAGACGACTTTTATGCAGAAACAAGAGTGGATGAACCACCGCAAGAACGAGAAGAGTTCTAATGCCAACACAATATTTATTAGATACCAATATTTGTATTTACATCACCAAGCATCAACCCGAAATTGTCCGTCAGCATTTTGAAAAACATTTACCTGACGGCAATATTTTTATTTCAGTGATTACTTTGGGGGAACTTCGCTTTGGTGCGGAAAAAAGCCAATGGAAAGACAAAGCTTTCAAAGTTATCGATGAATTAACTTCAATCATTCCTGTTATAGAGTTAGATGAACACACCGCCTTACACTATGCTCAAATTCGAAAACAGTTAGCGCTTCAGGGGCAAATAATTGGCAATAACGATTTATGGCTAGCTGCTCATGCACGATCAAATAATTGGGTCATGGTCACAAACAATGAAAAAGAATTTCTGCGTGTAGACGAATTGCAAGTAGAGAACTGGCTCAGCAAATCGCTGTAAACCCACCAAAATTTCCTTTCGAAATTATGCTTTGCCTAAATGCCATTATCAATTGTCGAAATGACCAATAGACATTCATCACAAGAGGGTTATACTGAATCTACCATTTCTAAAAACACATGGAGAACAAAAATGGTTACTGCTGGTCAAAAACCCGGAACAGGCTTCTATTTTTGTGTTCAATGCGGACACCGCGTCTACTTAGAAATTGGTACTGATCGTTTACCACCGTGTACCAAATGCCAAGGCAATCAATTTAACAATAAGAATGCCTAAGCTGCAAAACACTAACAGTTATCCGCTGTTTAGAAAGAAAAGCCCTATCACTCGATAGGGCTTTTTGCTAACGTATAACACAGCATATATAAAAACAAATTGTACGTTTAACCGTTCGGAGAAGCCCATGGAAACAATATTAGGACTGTGTATTGGTATTGGCTTAAGTGCTGCCTGTGGCTTCCGTGTCTTTGTACCTTTATTGGTGATGAGTGTTGCCTCCATTTTAGGACTATTCGAACCAATGAAAGGATTCGAATGGCTGTCTATGCCTGCAGTTTGTATTGGCTTGGCAATTGCGACTGTCTGTGAAATCGCTGCTTACTATATTCCTTGGGTAGACAATGCCCTCGACACCATTTCAACACCCGCAGCAATGATCGCAGGGACGATTGCCACAATGGCAGTAAGCTCAGGTGAAATGTCACAGTTTGCCAGTTGGGCGGCAGCAATTATCGTGGGTGGTGGTACAGCAACAGCAGTGCAAATGAGTACCGTTGCAGCGCGTGGCGTATCTACCGCAACCACAGGTGGCGTTGCAAATCCAATCTTATCTACAGGGGAATGGATTGGTGCTGCAGTCTTGTCAGTATTGGCCTTTTTAGTCCCATTTTTCGTGGTGATCTTAGTGATTGCAATCGTGATCTGGTTGGTTCGCCGCATACGCCAAAAACGAACTGTACAGGTCGATACCCCTTTATAAACCAATCAATATTTCACTCTAAAATGAATCCATCTTTTAGAGTGAGTGATCTGCGTTTTGTTTAATAAATATAAAATTAAAAATCAGAAACTGAGTATTAGCAAAGTTTGATAAAGATTATAAAAATTATAAGAAGCGCTACTGATACACAGACCATCATACAGTTAGCGACGAGTACTATGGGTTGTCTGATTTGGACGCCGTATTTGTTGATGTCAGTTCGAGTGAAAAATACCTTTACTCAACATTCCAAGCACTTGGCTTAAGCGCAAAAAATGCAATCGAGCAATCGCACCTATCCGTCCTAAAAGAGCACATCATTATGCGTTTAAGTCATCCAAGAGACGCCTAAAAAAATCTTTAAAATTCGATTGATTTTTGAACAATAAAGGCATAATTTTATTATGTGATTATAAATCACATAATTTTTATATGGATTTATTAATCTTTTGAATTTTATAAAAAATAATGAGGGGAATGGTAGATGATTAAATTTATAGTCGATGAAAATGCCTTAACGAATGGCTCACATTTAATTCACAATGGTACGCAAGGATGCGTAGACATGCCGCAGTTTGACCAGCAAATATTGATTGGTTATTTTGCCAATTTCGAACTCGCTTATAAGCGTGCACGAATGAGCTGGCCAACAGAAAAAGTTGTTGGTTGCGATAAATGCTGTAGTCAAAGCTAGAAATTCAACATGCATTAACTTTGAAATAACGCTGTATATCCAAGAAAAATGGCGCAGAAATTGCTAACTAAAACAGGTAATCGCGTTATTTATAGGATATGCAGCATGACCACAGAAACCATCCGTTCTACAAAATATCCAACACAGGCACATGCCTATGCAGCATGGCCTTTGATCCTGATCATCATTGGTGGTGCGATTGGACTGGTATATGCTGTGATTGCTTATCTGATCAATCTCAAAATATATGCATCAGACCTCAGTCAAATGAATAAAATTTTGGCAAATTTACTCTGTGGTATGGCGGCATGTAGTGGTTGGTGGTTTAGCGCACACTGGGTACAAAGCTATTTAGCTCATTGACCAATACCTCGTTGAATAGATCAACCCTAATATCGGCAGAACATGGATAGGCTTAGATCTCTACTCAGAGGACGATACTTTGTGAGTCGTGTTCAACCTAGATGTATGAAGTTAAGGGGGATGAATGCTCAGTGGCTATACATTTTAAGTTTGACGCTGTATTTGCACGTTTGAGCTGTTGTAAAAGAAAATTTTCTTATAATTGGACAAATCTGCAGATAAAAAACGCTGAAATGAGCTGAAAAGATAAAATATCCTGCTAAATCTAAAATGGCTGAAAAAATTTGCTGAATTTGTGGAAAATTAGAAAAACTTAGGAAATTAATCCCGATGCCCTTTGGTTAAAGTATATCTCAAGGGTGTGATAGAGATTGAAAAGAGTAGCATGCTGTCAGTGGTGCAAAACACGCGTACAGTACTCACCCAAAAGGTCTCGATTCAGCTTAGGACGCTATAAACCAGAAGTTTATAGGCTATAAGATCATGACTTATAAAGTGATGATAGTTGAAGTAAACAACATTGTTTTCTCTTATACCACCCCAAAAATTTAAGCCAAAATAAAAAAGAATAATAAATCATTACTCCTTTAATCCGCACAAAACAAACCACACCAGTTAAATCAGCACAAGCTCAAAGATCGTCAGGCATCTCTCTTAAAAATAGTCCAAATCTAAGCGGAAATTTAAAAGCAATATTCAATTGCTCGAAAGGGGCATAAACTAAGGATAAAAATACGCTTAGGAGATTTGCCATGAACTTGAGTCATTTAAGCGATTTCTTGCTGTATAGCTTAGTGATTAACTATCTGATTTTAATCATTTGGTTTGTGGTATTTGTCTTTGCTAAAGATTGGATGAAACGCCTGCATGGGCAGTGGTTTAAGCTGAGCGATCAGCAGTTTGACGCTATTCATTATGGTGGAATGGCTGTCTATAAAATTGGTATTTTACTTTTGAATTTAACCCCCTATATTGCATTGCACTATCTAAAATAGGCTTAACCATAAAAAATACTGAGTGTAAAAGCACAAGCTGCTTGCATTAAATTTAGGCAAAACAGTATGCTCAAAAGAACATAAAATTCAATTGGGCAAGGCAAGAATGAACGGGAAAGTAGAATGCCGTACTTGTTTGGTGTGCAAAAAAAGTTTCCCACTGAAAAATATGATTCCAATGGGAATCGTGCGTAAAGTCATTACAGAAGAAATTGCACAGGATTTTCCTGAATCTGGTGCTCAGGACTATATATGCCAAACTGATTTGACCAAATACCGTATGCAATATGTACAGTCAATTCTGAACTCCGAACAAGGCGAAGTCTCCAATTTAGAATATGAAGTGCTGAACAGCATGCAGCAGCATGATCTGATTAGCAAAAATGTTGAAGAAAAGCTGGATCAGCAGTGGAGTTTTGGCGAAAGGCTAGCGGATAAAATTGCAACATTCGGCGGTAGCTGGGCATTTCTTATTTGTTTTACATTGTTTTTAGCAGTGTGGATTTTAGTCAATACGGTGGTAATGGTGAAGCATCCTGCTGATCCTTATCCTTTTATTTTGCTGAATTTGATGTTGTCTTGCCTCGCTGCCATACAAGCGCCCATTATTATGATGAGCCAAAACCGTCAAGAAGCTAAAGACCGCATGCGTTCGGAAAATGATTATCAAGTGAATTTAAAAGCTGAATTAGAAATTCGCCATTTACATGAAAAGATAGATCATTTGTTGATGCATCAATGGGATCGTCTTGCCAAGATTCAGGAAATTCAGTTGGATCTACTGTCCGAAATGAGTAAAAAGAAGCAATAGTGTGCTTTGAACAGCATAAATAATTGTTATTTGAGTACTAAGTCTTGGCGGAAATTCTCGGAAAAAGTCATTTATAAGATGGAATAAATGTTAAAAAACCCTTGTTAAGGGAAATATTTTCAATATATCTTCAAATATGAAAAATATTTTTAAAATAAGATAAAAACAGTAATTTTCAGGGAAACAATCCCTCATCGAAATCACTACTATATATCTCAAGGGTGTTACAGAGATTGAAAAGAGTAGCATGCTGTCAGTGGTGCAAAACACGTGTACAGTACTCACCCAAAAGGTCTCGATTCAGCTTAGGACGCTATAAACCAGAAGTTTATAGGCTATAAGATCATGACTTACAAAGTGATGATAGTTGAAGTAAACAACACTGTTTTCTCTTACACCCTAAAAAATTTTAAAGAATTCAAACGAATAATAAATCCTTCCATCTTTTTCAAAATTCCAAACTTCGCATGTATTCCCAACACACTTTGATCATTGCTGATGTAATAAATATCACGCAGAAGATCTTAAACTTAATCTAAGCTTCAGATTGTCCTTTTTCACAAAGTTGTTATGCTTAACTATCTAAATTTTAAATAATTTTATTATGGGTTATCTTGATCAATTGATACAGGATTGTCTGCAGGCACAGCAGACTAAAGCTGAGCGTATATTTGAGTTTTCAAGTTTTGATGATCTTGCTCTACACGCACATTATATTTATGTGATAGAGCAAGTTGGTGGCGATATACAGCAGACATATCAGGACTATGCTGCATTTAAGGCATTGAAAACCCATACTTGCGCCAAGTTAAATCAACCCAATCACATTCTGTATGTCGGATCATCACGGACAGGTATAAAGAATCGTTTAAAACAACATTTAGGTTTTGGGCCTAAACGAACCTATGCCTTGCATTTATCGCAGTGGTTTCAGGGCAAATATCGCATCACACTACATCAGTATCCATCGACCACGAGTGCAAGCATCTTACAGTTACTGGAGGATGATTTGTCTCATTCATTAGCACCAGCCTTTGGTAAATTGGGTACCAATAATCGTTAGGGTTAGACCTGATCGGTTAAAGTCGATTGACAGCGAATTAGTCAGTTGTTATTTTGCCGACATTCTCCCAGTACACAGTCTGTCCATGCCTTTAGATCCCAACTTTGTCTATGCGCCGCCTCAAGGTCCTCTACGTATTTTGTATGAAGATGCAGACTTGGTTGTCATCGAAAAACCGGCGGAATTGCTGTCGGTTCCGGGACGTTTGCCTGAGCATCATGACAGTGCCTATCTTCGAGTTTTGCAACAGTATCCAGCAGCAAAGATTACCCATCGTTTAGACATGGCAACATCAGGCATTTTGATGTTTGCGAAACACCGCGATGCAGAAGTGGCGGTGAGTAAAATGTTCCAAGCGCGAACGGTTCAAAAGCAATATGTGGCTTTGGTTCAGGGCAAACTTGAAGGTGAGGGCTGTGTTGAAGTGCCCCTCATTACGGACTGGGAAAATCGCCCACGACAGATGGTGCATTTTAAATTAGGCAAACCTTCAAAAACCTTGTATCAAGCCATTAGCTATGATGCAAGCAAGGATATTAGCCGAGTATTATTAACACCAGTGACAGGGCGTTCTCATCAGCTACGCGTACACATGATGCATATTGGGCACCCCATTACAGGGGATCAACTGTATCACCCAAATGCCAAACAGAGCTCACTCGGACGGATGGCGTTACATGCTTGCGATCTGGCATTTACCCAGCCCTTAACCCAACAAGCTGTTCATATTCATTGTGCGGCAGAATTTTAAAGCATATTCATGTGAATGCTCACTGTTCATAAAATCTGCTGTGTTGCATTGAAAATTTTATGCAGCTTAGCAAGCTAAGAATAATTACAGCTTTAAATAGGTTTTTCTGCTTAAAAATGAAACATGATATACGTTATATCCCCAATTCTGGGGATATATAAATAATTTAAATATCTCTATAAAGTGTGTGAAATGTTTACAAAGATTAATATTAAGTATCTTTTAGTAAATAAATACCATTTCTAAAGTTTTATTATATTTTCTAATGAATATTGATTGATTATTTTTTAATATGAAAATTTTTTATTAAATTAATTTAAAACAGTGTTTTAGTTAAATAGTGTTCAAGTGTGTATTTGGTCAGATAAATACGGTTTTTTGCATTTGTTCTGCTAATATGAAATGAATTATAGATTTTAACTTTTGTAACTTAGGTTTGTTTTGGGGAATAAACTTAAATTATTGAAGCTTATTTTGAGGATTAGCAAATGATCAATATTGCTTTAATCGTCCTTATCATCCTATTAATTGTGGCTCTCCTTTTTGTTTATAACCGCAAATTGAAAAATGATAAAACCCTACGTTCACTGCAGGAAAACTTCGATCGTGCGCGGTTAAAACTGGCTGAAACAGAGTCGCAGCAAGATGAACTGAATTATGAAATCAGTCAATTACGCATTCAAAACAGTGGTTTAAAAATCCAAGTCGATAAAGTAGCGAAATATCAACATATTGTAGAGATTGAACAATATGTCGAGTATCGAACTTTACAGGCTGATGGTTTGGTGGAAGTCACCAAAGCCAATGCCGATATCATGTTGAATGATATTCGCGCACAGATCGAACAAGTGCGTCAGTATTTGAGCAAATATCAAGAAAAAGCCAAATTACAAACGCAGGAACAAGCCCGTGCCGAGTTAAAAGGTTTATATAGCCAAGCGCTGGATCAGCAGCATTTGGAAAACATCAACCGTGCTTTGGACAACAAAATACGGGGCTATCAGTCAGCGTTCTTTTTGCCTTTACAGAGTATTTTAGATCAGCTGATGGATGGTATGAATGAATCTGCGGCAAAGCAAAATTTGACTGCGGTACGTTGCAAAATGATTGATGCAATGGAGCAGCAATCGACTGCAAACTGTAATTATGTTGATGAAGAACGTCGTTTGGCTGCGATGCAATTATTTACATTGGTGTTTAATAGTCGTGCTGATTTGTATTTAGCCCAATTAAATACCAAAAACTTAGGTGAGCTATTGCAGGCTTTGGCGGATGATTTCACCTTGCTCAATGCGCATGGTGTACATTTTAGTCAGGCACGGGTACTCGACAGTTATCTACAATTACGCTTAGAAGAATTGAAAATGGCAGCTTTGGTTTTACATCTCAAAGAAACTCAGGCCCACATGGATGTTGTGGTTTAATTTGAATTGTTATCAGAAAGATCACTTCGGCGGTCTATTTCTGATTAAAGAGATTTCGCTAATGCAAATTGCAACAATTATCCGTTAATCTAAGTCAACAGAATAAAATTCATAAACGATAAGGGAAAGTACAATGACTCGTGATTTTAAACAATTTCCAGATGATGATAATGGCAATGTGCTGTGGCAGATGCAGCAAGATGGTGATGATTTATCTGTGCCGCACGAAATCGAATATTCAATTGCCTTTTCGAACGAAGCGCAGGCTGAACAGTGTGCATTGTATTTATTGAAAGAAGAGCAAAAAATTTCGTTGTTCCAAGATGAAGAATCAGATCGCGTGGAATGGATTATCACGGTCTATGTCTATATGGAACCTGATTATGAAGATATCGTTGATTTAGAGCAGTGGTTTATTAAAATTGCGGAACAACATTCGGGCGAATATGATGGCTGGGGTTGTATGGCTTATATCTATGAAGATGATGATCTGGAAGAAGATGAAGCACAATTGAGCTAAGTCTCACTATTGCATCTTTAGCAACAAGAACCCAGTCTTTCAACTGGGTTTTTTATTATTTAAATTTTAGAGAAATTGTGTAAAATTTTGATTTTTCAATATTTTTATAAAAATCAATATGAATGCAGCTCACAAAACATAACACGGCATTGCGTTAAAGTGATGGGATCAATCTGTAGGATTCACTATAGTATTGAACAGCAATGACCTTTCTCGCATGTCTCAAAGCTGTTTCATTTAGAACGTTTCAGTGTGATAAAAATGGACGATAAAGCGAGGGTGAATGCATGTGGATGATTCAGTGAAAACAATGACACAAGGACATCATCATGAGCAATACTGTTCGATTACATCGTGTTTTTAGTGCGCCTGTAGAGCGCGTTTATCGTGCCTTTGTGGAGCCAGATGCTTTGGTGAAATGGATGGCACCGCATGGATTTACGGCCCATGTGGAGCATTCGGATGTGCGTGTAGGTGGCTCGTACCGCATGTCGTTTCAAAATTTTTCAACCGGAACCACACACGCTTTTCATGGTGATTATCATGAAGTCGTGCCGAATCATTTACTGCGCTATACAGACCAATTTGATATGCCAGAGTTAGCTGGTGAAATCGAAGTCACTGTTGAGTTTAAAGCGGTCTCAGTAGGAACCGAAGTGACGATTGTACAGGCAGGGTTGCCGAGCGTTATTCCACCTGATGCCTGTTATTTGGGGTGGCAGGAGTCTTTACAGTTGCTGGCTTTTTTAGTGAATCCAGCGATCCCCGATGAATAATCTGAAGAATGATCGAAAAACTATAAATAGGCGAAGGAGGGCTTAATGACTGTACACATTAAACGTATTTATGATGAGATAAGCCCAGATGACGGTAAACGCATTTTGGTCGATCGCTTGTGGCCGCGTGGTATCAGTAAAGTGAGCGCAGAGCTAGATTTGTGGCCGAAGGCATTGACGCCATCTACAGATTTACGTCGTTGGTATCATCAAGATGAGGCAATGGCTTCTCGATGGGACGAGTTTAAACAGCGCTATTTGCAAGAAATACAGCCACATCAAGCCGAGTTGGAACAACTACGGGCATGGGAAAAAGAGGAGCCACTAACCTTACTCACAGCGGCTAAACATACGGATAAAAATCATGCGCATATCTTAAAAGCGTTAATATTAAACACCTCATTAGATATCTAAAATTTAAACCTTCAAGTGCTGTAGCGTTGTGAAATTTACGACCTTCACAAGGTGATTAAACCATACGATATTTATGGTTTTTAAGTTCATGAAATACATAAAAATGTTATATTAAGTTTTTATGGATTTTTACATCCATCTTTTTTGAGGTCTTTTATGTCTTTACCCAATTGTCCCCAATGTAATTCTGAATATACCTATAATGATGGTGACTTACTGATTTGTCCTGAATGCTCACACGAATGGCGTGAAGGCGAAAGCGCTGCAGATGAACAGGTGCTGATTAAAGATGCCAATGGCAATGTATTGGCCGATGGCGACACGGTTACTGTGGTGAAAGATCTTAAAATTAAAGGCTCATCGTCAGTGGTGAAAGTTGGTACCAAAGTTAAAAATATTCGACTTTTAGCTGATGCAACAGATGGTCATGACATTGACTGTAAAATTGATGGTATCGGGGCTATGAAACTCAAATCTGAATACGTGAAAAAAGTTTAAGTTTCGTTTTTGTTCGCTCTAAAGCAACCTTCAAGCATCCTAAGCGAAGTCAACACTTGGCTTAGGATGTCTACTTAAACATGAAATTGATATCTAATCCGCTATAGATTTTACTTTTCAGCCTGCATAATAGACGCATTACAGGTTTGAAATGTCTTTACTATGCCGCATATTCATTTGGAATATTCCAATAACCTTGACGTCGAAGCTCGACCTTTACTTAAAGCGCTAAACGCTGCCTTATTTGAATCGGGTCATGTGAGTGCCATCAATGATATTAAGAGCCGTGCCGTAGCTCAGCAAGATTTTGTTGTGGGCTTGGATGAACACGCTCAACATGCGTATATGCATGCCAAAGTTTCATTATTGACGGGTCGAACGGTCGAAGTGCAAAAGCAAATTTCATTGTTACTATTGGACGTGCTGAAACAACATGTCACAGCTTCAGTAGTAGAAGTGCAACTTTGTGTGGAAATTTTAGAAATGAATAAAGCGACGTATTCAAAGCAGATCGTGAGTTCTTAAGACATTCATTACATGCAGAAACGCGCATATATTTTGAAATACATCATGCTGTAAAAATGATGAAATCTGACTTCGGTCGGATTATTTTTTATTGGAATTATTTATTAAAAAATCCCTTTTTGATTAAATTTTGAGCTTTATACTGATCAAAAAAGACATTGAAAAATGTGACCGAGTTCATTTATATTCTGTAGATCAGGTTGAATTTCCAAAAACAAATCCTGATCGAATAATAGAGAAAACAATGAAAATGAAGGGGTAACATATGTCGGGATGGTACGAGATCAGTCATTCTAATGATCAGCAGTTTCGTTTTGTATTAAAAGCAGGGAACGGTGAAATCATTTTAACGAGTGAATTATATAAAGCGAAAGCATCAGCCCAAAACGGGATTGAGTCTGTACAAAAGAACAGTGCAGATGACAGCCGTTTTGAACGACTGACGGCCAAAAATGGCAAACCATATTTCAATTTGAAAGCGGCAAACCATCAAATTATTGGGACCAGTCAATTTTATGCCAGTGAGCAATCGCGAGATAAAGGCATTGAATCAGTTAAAACCAATGGTGCAAGTACCCAAATTAAAGACCTAACGGCTTAAATTTGAAACAACCTGATCGAGACAGTCTTAGCAGGATGAACAAAACCTGAAGGCTCGTCAAAATCACAAGATCAAAAGCAATATGGTTCTCAGATAAGTGCTGTTAGGTAGGATGCTATTCAATCTAGATCAGGCTTATTTGACGGTACATGGAAGTACCACAACTTCACTGGCTAGAGTGGTGAAAGATGAATAAGCAGAATCATATTTTGTATTATGGGCTCATTGCGATCTTGATCATCGTCATGGGTTGGATGATTGCGTCTCCGTATTGGGTGCTTTACCAAATACGTCAAGCCTATGAGCACAATCAACCTGAAAAAATTGCTCAATATATCGATTTTGCGGCAGTCAAATCGAGTCTAAAACCACAAGTTGAAGACCTCATACAACAGAAAACTGGGCTACAGCATTTACCCGAATTTGCCCAGTCTTGGGGTGGGCAGCTCAGCACAGTCCTCAGTGCAACGCTAGTCGACAGTCTGGTCAATCCAACCAGTATCATGCTGCTTTTACAAGGCAAAGCATTAAAAGAGTCGATCCAACTACCAGAAATAACCAAACTGACCAATCCGAGCATGATTAGCCCAGGGATTGAACTATTCACGCATGCTGAAAATAAGGTCGCAGAACAACCTTATGCGTCAACACTATCCAAAAATGACGAAACTGCAACCGCTGTTGCTTTAAAGCAAAGCCAGCCACTTGAACCCAAAGCCAGCTATAGCGCTTGGAATCGATTTGATCTGTATGTGCCGCTCCAAGGCCTAAGCGAAGAAAAATATACCGTATTTAGTATGCAACGCCGCGGTTGGAGCTGGAAGATCGTTAAAATTCAACTTCCAAACGCCGCCCAGAACAATGCTTCATAAAAAATAAAATAAATAGGTGCCAGAGATGCAAGATAAAATCAAAATAGTTGGTGACCAACAGGCCGCTGACGAAATTCTGCAATTTTTAGCCAATTGGGATGAGGTCATCTGCCAATTGAAAATTGAAAATATTGCTGAATCCTGCGCAGCAGATGTGTACTTTTTTGATGCCAGTTGTGAAATGCGTGGCTTAATGGCATATCAAAAAATGTGGGAATTTTATCGGGAGTATTTTCGTGAAGGCTTAAAGGTATTTAGGCGGGAATTGGTCATCCATGCAGATCCTGATATTGCCTTTCTGCACTGTTATTCCAAAATTGATGATAAGAGTGGAATACCAACGCCAGGGATCTCGTGGTGTCGTAACACCATTGGGATGAAAAAAACGCAGTCTCAATGGAAGATCGTTCATCAACATATTTCTGTTCCCGTGGATATTGTGACTCATCAAAGTAAAGTGATTACCTTTTAATTCATCTGAAAACACAGTATGAAAACAGAGCTATAAAGCTCTGTTTTTTTCTTTGCAAATCATTACATGAAATGCGTATGCAGCCCTAAAACTTCAGCCTAAATTAAAAAATAATGACCATCGTTCAGGATAAGAAAATGGATCATAAAAATAATAAATTAGCGCAAGAATTTGAATCATCACCATCAGGTCAAAAGCAAGGCTTGCAAGACCTGAACGCATCGAAGCAAATGCCCCCTGCAGATTTACATAAAGTGATTCGAATCACAGCAGGGTTTATCATCGGCAGTTTGCTGATTGCCGCCTTATATCTTGGCAAAGATATTTTTATTCCATTGGCACTCGCAATTTTATTGGCTTTTTTAGTTGATCCTTTGGTGATGAAACTACGCGGTTGGGGACTTCCGCAGATGCCATCTATATTTATTGTGGTCGGTTTGGCTTTGGCGATTTTATCCGGCGCGGCCTCTTATTTGGGTTATCAACTGGGGCAATTAAGCCAAGAATTACCGCAATATCAGGGCACGATTCAAAAGAAAATGGATTCTATTCGTCAATTTGCACGCGGCCCGAGTGTTTGGGATGGCGCAAAAACCACCATAGATACCGTTGAAAATTCGATAGATGATGTGGTGCCTGAAGAGAAAAATCCTAAAGTGCAACAAGTGAAAGTGGTGGGGCAACAACAAACCACGGCTGAAGCAGTCATGGCTTGGAGCGAGCGGGTGCTCAATCCCTTGGCAACTGCGGGTATTGTTTTTTTGTTTGTGATTCTGATTTTGGTTAATCGGAAAGATTTGCATGATCGGTTCCTTAAGCTGCTGGGCGGAAATTTAAATATCGGAACAGACGCCTTAGATGAAGCGGCCAATCGTATAGGTAAATATTTACGTATGCAGCTGATGGTCAATGTGACCTACGGTATTCCGATGGCCTTGGGACTATGGTTTATTGGGGTTCCGGCAGCAATTATGTGGGGAATGGTGGCGATAGTGATGCGCTTTGTTCCCTATGTCGGCCCAATGATTTCTGCGATTTTCCTCATTGCATTGGCTTTTGCGGTAGATCCCACATGGAATATGGTGCTATGGACAGTGGGTTTAATTTTGCTCTTGGAGTTGGTCAGTAATAATATTATTGAGCCTTGGTTATATGGGGAAAGTACCGGACTTTCAACCTTAGCCATTATTATTGCTGCCATGTTTTGGACGGCGGTGTGGGGGCCAATTGGTTTAATTTTATCGACGCCTTTAACCGCGTGTTTATTGGTGCTTTCAAGCTATGTACCATCTTTAGGTTTTATTAAAACCCTGATCGGTAGTACACCTGCATTGGAGCCGCATGAGCGCTTTTATCAGCGATTGGTCGCTGATGATGTGCAAGATGCCATGGATGTAGCACAGACTTTTATTGCTGAAAAGTTACCGAAAGATGCCACGGATGAAATCAAGGCACGTCGGGTCAATGCGTTTTATGCCAAAGTGGCGATTCCAGCCATACGGATTTTTTCGAGCGGACACAACACCGAGGCCAGTGCAGAGCATCGACTACGCTTACATCAAGGCTTAAAACTGTTTAATCATAGTTTTCAACGGGCATATCCAGTGGCACAGCAGGATCAGAAAGCAGCGGTGTTATGTATCGGCGCACGTTGGGAAATTGATGTTCAAGTATCGGCTATGTTGGCGCATGGGCTAAGTTTAAGGGGTATTCCGGCTCAGGCATTTAGCGACGTATTGATTCAAAATCAGCATCAAAGTATGGATGATATCCAAGAGGATATTCAGATCGTATGTATTTCGATTTTCCATACAGCACCAGAAGCTCAAATTCGCCTTTTAAGCCAAGTTTTTAAGGCACAGTTTCCAGATATAAAACTGATTTTTGCACTGTGGAGCTGTGATGAGATATCCCAATTAGATGCGATCAAAGAAAATTTCACCGTCGATGCAGTGGTCAATAATATGAATGACTTGTTATTAACCATTGAAGCTTTTCAATTGAAGCATGGTGAATCTTGGTTGGATGAGCCTGATCCTAGCGTTGAAGCGCAGCGCTTAAAAGCATTAGAAGAACTGAATGTTTTGGATGAGCGGAATTTACCGATCTATGAACAATATATTGAAGAAGCCAGACAAGCCTTCGATGTGAAATATGCACAAATTTCTTGGGTCAAGCAAGACTGGGTCTATACCCCAGGTAGCCCTTTGGCTGAGGCTACCGAGCAACCGATGCAGATACGTCAGTCGAAGCAAGATTCGATCTGCAGTCATTTGGTGTATCAAAATGAACGTTTGATTATTGAAGACCTACAACGTGACCCACGCTTTGCGCATTTACCTGAATTGATGCATAACCGCATTCGCTTTTATGCTGGCGTTGCACTTAGAGACCGCAATGGGGTGGCATTGGGAAGTTTTTGTGTTTTAGATCGGCAGCCGAATCAAATGACCGATGATGATATGAGTCTGTTAAAAGGACTGGCGGCAGATTTGATGAATACGCTCAGTGATGAAAATGTGAAGCGAAAAAAATGTGAGGAGATACAGCAACTGAATGATTCATCTTCATAATTTCAAATGATGCAGCAGATCTTTTTAGGCTGGAGTTTCGGTGAAAAGCATTTTAAGATGGTTCTAATATAATTATTTTGAGCCAAAGACATGAACAAAAATAATGTCATCTGGCAACTTCTATTGGGCTACGTTGCTGCATTGGGTTGTAGTATGAGCTTTGCTCAAATTCAAGGAAACTATTTTTCACATAAGGATTGGGAAATCGCTTGTGATAATACGGGGACTTGTCGCGTTGCAGGTTATCAAGCGGAGGGCAATCAGCCCGCTATTTCTGTGTTATTACAACGTGCCGCGGGCGCTCAAGCGCAAGTCAGCGCACGAGTAAAACTCGATCCTGAAACCTTCAATGCGGCAAATCAACCACTTCAACTTTATATTTTAGGTAAAAATCAGGGAACTGTGCAGCTTGATGCCAAAACTGCGGAAGGTCAGTTAAGTGCAGCTCAAACTCAAAAACTGATTCAAGCCTTACAAGCCAATCAACCGATTGTGTGGAAAGGCAACAACAAAACATGGTTATTGTCCGTACAAGGTGCTAGTGCGGTTTTGCTCCGTATGGATGATTTTCAAAAGCGAATAGGGACAAATTCAGCATTATTACGTAAAGCCAATAGCAGTTCGGTTAATGTACTCAAACCGAAAAGTATTCCGAAAGTGAATATTCAAAATTACAGTAAGGGCTTACAAACACGGTATGCCGTCAATGCGCCCACCGCCAAACAATTATTTGGATTGATAAAGAAGAAAACGACAGTGGAAGATTGTCCTCAACTCTTTGATGCAAATTTTTTAGAGGATGATCGGGTCGTGGTGTTTCCAATCAATGGGAAAAATGCCTTGGTCGAAGTGCCATGTTGGCGTGGGGCATATAATAGTGGTAATGGTTATTGGTTGATGGATCGCAACTTAAAGCAAATCAAACAATCCGTGACCTTTTCTGGAAGTGGTTTTAGCGAAGGGCAAATTTTTTCCAATCAACGTGGGCGAGGCATTGGTGACTGTCATAGTACGGGGGAGTGGTCGTGGAATGGTCAGCGTTTTATCCAAACCTATATGGCAAAAACCACACAGTGCAAAGGATTTGCTGGTGGTGCATGGGAAATTCCAACCTTAGTATATCGCGTTCAACTCGACTCTTAATTTGAAAAAGCCCTGATATTCAGGGCTTTAAATGATGCAGCGTTTTATTCTATCGGGTTTAAATAAATAACCGAGTACTTTAAAAACGTTTTGGAATTTTCTGTCCTCCGACAACTGGTGATTCAGCGATTTTCAACACACCAAATAGCCATGTTTCGGCATGATGAACAGCCGTTTTGAGCTCATCACCTAAGGCTAAACGCCCTGCAATAAAACTCGCCAATGAACAGCCCGAACCATGATATTCCCCATCCAGTCGTGGACAACGGGTTTCAGAGACTAATTCACCCTGAACGTACAACGAGTTTTGGATATAGTCAGGCGTATTTTCATGCCCACCTTTTACTAATACCGCTTGAGCACCCATCGCAAAAAGTTGCGCAGTTGCTTTAGAAATATCCTCTTCACCTGTGAGCGCACGTAATTCTACGGTATTGGGTGTAAGCACAGTGGCAAGTGGAATCAGTTCTGCAAAGGCTTTGACCAAAGTTGCTTGATCGCCCAAAGAACCACCACTATTGGCAACTAAAACGGGGTCGAGAACATAATGATATTCGGGATGTTCACGTAAAAACTCAGCGAGAGCCGCGATATTTTCAGTCGTTCCTAACATTCCTGATTTTACACAGCGAATAGGGAGGTCACCGACGACGGCATGTGCTTGAGCCAGCAATAACTCACGAGAGGTCGCTTCAAACGAATACACTTGTTGTGAGTTTTGAACGGTTAATGCTGTACACGCAATGGCAGCATGTGCGCCACTTTGACCAATGGCTTCAATGTCCGCTTGCAGTCCTGCACCACCTGAAGGGTCAAGACCTGAAAAGCACAGTACAGTAGGGCGCACAATGATGTCCTTATTACACAAAATTTGCGATAGTATAGGCAACTTTGAGCGAACACTCGATAGTATTTTTGCAGAAGTGAATGGATAAGGTACAAGCTGTGATTAAGAATATATTGATCGATCTCGATGGAACATTAACAGATCCAAAAGTTGGCATTACTACTTCAGCACGCTATGGACTGGCGAAAATTGGACATCCCATTTCGGATGAGACCAATATCGATTGGATCATTGGGCCACCTTTGAAAGCCTCTTTGGCCAAAATCCTCAATGTCGATGTGCATAATGTACTTGCAGATCAGGCTTTACTAGGCTATCGCGAGCGCTTTGCAGTGACTGGCTTATTTGAAAATAAAGTCTATCCTGCCGTTGCCGACACTCTAGCAACTTTACAACAGCAAGGCTTTCACTTGTACGTCGCTACAGCAAAGCCGACGGTCTATGCCCGCCAAATTTTAGAACATTTTGATTTGGCACAATATTTTACTGTGATCTATGGCAGTGAACTGAACGGTGAGCGCACCAACAAAGGCGATTTAATTGAATACATTTTGCAGCAAGAACAGTTGGATGCGAAGGAATGTGTGATGGTGGGAGACCGTGAGTACGATATTTTAGGCGCACGCCGTAATGCAGTGCAGAGTATTGCTGTGAGCTATGGTTATGGTAGTGCAGAAGAAATTCAAACGGCTGCACCGGCACTGGTGATTGATCGTTTTAACGATTTGATTTCGAGTATTGAGCAATTGCAGCAGCAGAAAGTGTCGTAGTTGCACCTAATCAAGAGAATGATGCTGATTATTTAAAGATAATCAGCAAAATCAGAAAAATCAGCCCACAGAAAAACCATTTGAGCAAAGGTGACTCATCATTTTTGATGGTTTCTGCTTCGAGTGCGATGCCATGTTTATCGTAGACAAATACAAAATGTGCATTTGCGCTTAGAGCCATTTCTTGAATGGCTTGTAGCTCGAGTGCGCTGACTTCTTCACTTAAGCGTTCTTTTAACTGAATAAAAATAACCGGCTGTCCAAACTCATACCACTTGAAGTGGATCTGTTGTATGAGTTGGTTGAAGCACTGTTCTGCAACATGATAGTTTCGGACAAAACTTCCACGTTCTATAAAAGCCAGAGGGCAGTTTTGTTCAGCTACAATTTGATGATCACGCGTTAAAACTTGCATTTGATCATAATGAATCTGTACCCAAACTGCGTCAGGAAAAGACGCTAATTTTTCTTTTAACATCACTTTTAGGTTTCATTATTATTTTAGTGGATAGCAGTATGTCATTAAAATTTAGAGAAAAATATAGCTGAGATATAAAAAACACATCGATCTATCGAGTTTTTATCTTAAAACGTCTTTCGCAGTTTTGTCACTTTGAATTTTTAACTTCTACAATTGAAATATCTAAATCTTACGTGTGTTTTTAAAGCCATTATCCTTTTTCTAGAAAACTGTTTCTCATCTGATTTATGTAATCGATCTTGTAACTGTTTCAGGCTTTTGAAAAAATTCAGACAGAAAACAATAAAGCTGAATGCTATGTCCAAATCATTTTTATTCCCTAGCCAGTGGCTCAAACCTTTGCACCCACGTGATCCACATGAGCATCATCGTGTCGCGACCTCTTTAGAATTGCTTTTTGACTTGATCTTTGTCGTGGCGATCGCAACAGCAGGGCAGCAACTGCATCATGCCATTGTTGAAAATCATTTAGCTCAGGGTTTAACGCTGTATGGCATGGTGTTTTTTGCCTTGTGGTGGGCGTGGATGAACTTTAGTTGGTTTGCTTCGGCGTATGATAATGATGATGCGCTCTATCGAATCTTAACTTTCGTACAGATCATTGGTTCTTTGGTCATTGCTGCAGGTATTCCAAGCGCTTTTCAAAAGCAGGATTTTGACGTAATTGTGATTGGTTATGCCATTATGCGTCTGGGCTTAGTTACAGCAGTGGTTTCGCGTTGCAAAGCATGATCTGTCCCGTCGGAAAACAGCATTACGCTATGCTTTTGGCATCATACTGGTGCAAGTGGGGTGGCTGTTCTTTCATTTTTCACCGCTGCATTTCACAGTTTATCTTTTCATTTTGCTCGCAATTGCTGAACTGTCTATCCCAGTTTTTGCAGAAGCTGCAAGCCGTACACCTTGGCATGCGCATCATATTGCAGAGCGATATTCACTGCTTACCATTATCGTTTTAGGCGAATCTATTGTCGGATGCTCGATTGCCATAGCCGATGCATTAACAAATCAGCGTTTTAGTACTGAACTGATTTTTCTGATGGTGGGCGGCCTGATGATGATGTTCACCATGTGGTGGTCTTATTTTGATACCAGTATTGCAGAGCGTCTAAATAGCCGAAAAATGGCATTTACTTGGGGTTATGGACATTTCTTTGTCTTTATTAGTATCGCGGCGATTGGTGCAGGTTTAGCTGCCGCAGTCGATGTAGTTTCGCATGAGGCACTGATTAGTTCTGAAAAAGAAAGCTACTTTGTGGCGATCAGCCTCGTGATTTATACAACAAGTTTATATTTACTCCATGAGTTGCATCATCAAAGCGGCTTTAGAAAACTTTTATATCCTTTAACCGTGGTGATTGTTTTGTGTATTCCGTTGTTTATCACTCCCGCAGGTTATGCAATATTTGCGATGGCAGTGGTATATGCATTGAGATTGATGTTTACAAAATGCTATTTGGCAAGATAAGTTAATGATATGATATTCATCAATAATTCGTTATATTGCTGATGAAAATAACGTCCAAGAATCATCAAATAAAGATAAAACATAGAGGATTATATGAAAGGGCAAATACTCGATTTTTCTGTTCAAAATAATACAGGCATCATCAGTGGAGATGATCAGAATCGTTATCAATTTTCTGGAAGCGATTGGAAAGGACAAACTGTTCCTGCTCGTGGACAATTTGTTGATTTTGAGACAAGTGGAATGGGTTACGCAACCGATATTTACTTAGTCGCTGTGCCGAATGCTTTAGGCACGCAATACGGTCAAAAGAGTCGAATTGTTGCTGCACTCTTAGCATTCTTCCTTGGTGGATTTGGTATCCATAAATTCTATTTGGGTCGTATTGGATGGGGGATTGTGTATCTACTATTCTGTTGGACCTTTATTCCATCCATTGTTGCTTTTATTGAATTTATTATTTATCTATGCACTTCAGATGAAGATTTTGCACGTAAATATGGCTAAATTTTTGTGTTAAAAGATAAGGCGCATTGTGCGCCTTATTTTATTGTTGCAGATCTCTAGCGGGTTGACCCCATTGGTTGTTCTCGGCTTTGGTGTCTGTAGCCCACCAGATAATCAGTGGGATGATCCCAATGATTGTGAGCATTAAAAGTTGCCACCAACCTGAACGTCCTGTGTCATGTAGTCGACGTGCGCCAACAGCTAAGCTAGGAATGAGTAAAACGATATTGGTAATATTTTCTAGCCAAGGTTCACTGCCAATAACGAAATCGCAAACAGAGGCGAGTATAGTGACCAATATACAAAATAGCCAAAAGAACCAGAACTCTTTACGTCGAGCACGTCCTTCAAATTCAGCAAACTTTTTCAGTGGTTTGAATGACCACGCGAAAAAGTCATAGTTTTCCTCTTCTTCACTGTAGTTTGTTCGCGTATTCGTGGAAAAACTTTGTTGGCGTAATGCAATGTAGACTTGAATCGCTTGCTCACTTTCATCCAAAGCAAAATCAACCTGTTCTCCACGTGTAGGTGGTCTTTGACCTCGCCATTCATGACCAGCAAATTGATAGTGTTTTCCATCTTCAGCACTAATCACCCCAGTATTAGTTTGAATCGAAAAATCTAGTATTTGTCCTTTCATATTTTTCCTGAGTTGATGTGCTGTTGATAGGGCGGCTATATAAATAGTAGCCACGATTTTTTATTTATTTTGCAGGTTGTCCCCATTGGTTTACTTCAGGTTTGGTTTCCGTTGCAAGCCAAATTAGAACCAGAATTGGTCCAACGAGCGGAATCATTTGTATTAACCAATACCAACCAGATTTATTAATATCATGTAAACGACGTACTGCAACAGAAAGGGACGGAATAACCATTGCTAAGATGAAAATACCTGTGAATATTCCTCTGGTTCTAAGCACTGAATCGACAATCAGAGTAATAATCATTGCGATAAGATAGACCAAAACAAAAAACCAATATTCTTTACGGCGTGCACGTCCAGTAAAGTTGGCATAATTTTTTAGACATTTGACAAACCAATCAATCATGTTGAATTTTGATTCAGCTTGGTCTTGGTTTGAAATTTTATCGAGGTGCTGTGAAATTTGTTGAATAGGATTACTGCTGCCAAGTGCATTGAATACTTGAACCGCTTGACCTTCGGGACTGATATCGAAATCTACATGATCGCCACGTTTAGGTGAGTTTTGGCCACGCCATTCTGCACCTGTAAACTCATAACGGTTTTGATCATCTCCACTGATGATGCCTGAATTGGTTTGTACTGAATAATCTAATATCTGACCTTTCATTCTGTCCTCTTTTATTATGTGATTTTTATTAATTAATGTATTTTTATACCGTTTTATATTAGCAGAATATGAATTAAATTAAATGCATAGATTTGCTTGGGTGAATGAAATTCTTCATAAAAAAAGCGGAACACTTGGTTCCGCTTTTGATATTTCGCTGAAAAATTTATTACCAGCTTAACGCGCCACCAGTTTGGTAATCTGTTACGCGAGTTTCAAAGAAGTTCTTCTCTTTACGTAAGTCCATCATTTCTGACATCCACTGGAATGGGTTATTCACACCAGCAAATTGTTCAGGTAAGCCTAATTGGCTTAAACGACGGTTACAGATGAACTTCAAGTATTCTTCCATCATGCCTGCATTCATACCCAATACACCGCGTGGCATAGTGTCACGAGCATATTCGATTTCAAGCATTGTACCTTCAAGAATCATTTGAATGATTTCTTCTTGGAACTCAGCAGTCCATAGATGAGGGTTCTCGATCTTGATTTGGTTGATCATGTCGATACCAAAGTTCAAGTGCATAGATTCATCACGTAAGATGTATTGGAATTGCTCAGCAACACCATTCATCTTGTTACGACGACCCATAGACAAGATTTGGCTGAAACCACAGTAGAAGAAGATACCTTCAAGTACGCAGTAGAACGCGATCAAGTTGCGAAGCAAGATTTGGTCGTTTTCAGGCGTACCTGTTTTGAACGTAGGATCACTTAAAGATTGTGTATATTTCAGACCCCAAGCTGCTTTACGAGCGACTGAAGGAATCTCACGGTACATGTTGAAGACTTCGCCTTCGTCCATACCTAAAGATTCGATACAGTATTGGTAAGCGTGCGTGTGAATTGCTTCTTCAAATGATTGACGTAAGATGTACTGACGGCATTCAGGGTTTGTGATGTGACGGTAGATTGCAAGAACCAAGTTGTTCGCAACCAATGAATCCGCAGTCGAGAAGAAACCTAAAGAACGCATAACAATGGTACGCTCATCTTCGGTTAAGCCATTTTCAGACTTCCAAAGTGCGATGTCATGGTTCATGTTCACTTCTTGCGGCATCCAATGGTTAGCACAACCGTCTAGATATTTTTGCCAAGCCCATTCGTATTTGAATGGTACAAGTTGGTTTAAGTCAGCGCGGCAGTTGATCATCGCTTTATCGTCAACTTGAACACGCTGAGCACCCATTTCTAGCTCTTCTAAGCCAGGTGCAACGTCTAGATTTTCTAGAGCGTTAGATGCTCTTGCCAACGGATCGGTTGGATCTGTTGGTCGATTTGTACTGGTTCGAGCGGGTTGTGCAGCTGCCAAATTCGGCGATGAGTGCTGTGCATTAGATACCACTTGCGAATCAGTCGTTTTTTGCGGTTCGACGGGCGCAGGCTGGTGAGCTTGTGCAGCTTGTTTCGGTTCATCATCTTCGAAATCGTCCCAACTTAGGATAGACATAACAGTTCTCTCTTCGTTGCTTTATATCTTTTATAGACATCCAGCGTCGCTGAGATGTCCTACTATACGCTCAATTTGTGTAAGCAAAATTAAGTTTTGTCGATCACTGCTCTAAAAGTGTTCGGTAGAGCAAATATCCCCACTACTTATTTTGATTACGCGATTTATATGCCTTGAACCAGAAATAGGCGATCGGGACATAAAAAGTCAAAATAAAGGAAACCACCAAAGCAATAAGCCCTAACTGATAGTTATGTGTCATATGTGGCATGGTGGGTTCCTAATTATTGCTAATCCATTCAAATGAACGGATTAGCTATATTTTGTAAGTAAATTGATAGCTTAAATACCAAGTATGGTATAGCTGTCAAAATACATATATCCCATAGTGTTTTGATTAATTTGAATATTTTAGAGCAAATTAAACTAATACACTTCAACAAAACATGTGCTACATAAGACTCTCTGAATCTCAATGCCCACAGTATTGTTATTGTAAAACTTACAACCGCTTGAAGAGACTTACGTTCTTCAGTGGTTAGATCAATTTTTCTTCCAAAGATATCTTTTCTTTTTTTCATAATCGTTCCTTTCAGAATAATTACGCTATACGCGGCCAACGTTATAGAGATTTTCAGAGAGGCCACGTGAGTAGCCTAATTTCTGATTTCGATACCTTTAGTTAATTATTGACAAGCTTCACAATCAGGGTTGTCAATTGAACATGCCATTGGCACTGGAGCTGCTTGACCAAAACCTTCTTCTTCAGCAGCAACTTCAGCTTTAGGTTCTTCTTTCGCAACAGCAGTTACAGGTGCTGCAACTGTAGCAGGCTTAACCGCGTTCAATGCACCAGTGTTAATGGTTGATTTCTCAGCAGAAGTCGCACCCAATGCACGTAGGTAGTAAGTGGTTTTTAGACCACGTAACCATGCCATTTTGTACGTCATATCAAGTTTCTTACCGTTTGCACCAGAGATGTAAAGGTTAAGAGACTGAGCTTGGTCGATCCATTTTTGACGACGTGATGCAGCATCAACAATCCAACGTGGCTCAACTTCGAACGCAGTCGCGAAGATTGCTTTAAGCTCTTCAGGAATACGTGCAATTTTTTGAACCGAACCTTCGAAGTGTTTCAGGTCGTTGACCATTACAGAATCCCAAAGACCGCGATCTTTTAACGCACGTACTAGGTACGGGTTGATCACTGTGAATTCACCAGAAAGGTTAGATTTCACATACAAGTTTTGGAAAGTTGGTTCGATTGACTGTGATACGCCACAAATGTTCGAAATGGTTGCAGTCGGTGCAATCGCCATCACGTTTGAGTTACGCATACCGTCTTTTTGAACTTTAGTACGTAAAGTATCCCAGTCCAAACGTGTTGTACGGTCAACTTCGAACATACGGTCAGGACGAGCTTTTTGTACGATATCTAAAGAGTCAATTGGCAAGATACCTTGATCCCAAAGTGAACCTTTAAATGTCTCGTAAGTACCACGTTCAAGTGCCAAGTCGCTAGATGTTTGAATTGCGTAGTAAGAAATCACTTCCATCGATTCATCAGCGAACTCAACCGCAGCATCAGAACCATAAGCCAATTTCATTTCATATAAAGCATCTTGGAAGCCCATGATACCCATACCCACTGGACGGTGTTTCAAGTTCGAGTTACGAGCTTGTGGAACAGCGTAGTAGTTGATGTCAATCACGTTGTCGAGCATACGAACAGCAGTTTTAACTGTACGAGCAAGCTTTTCACGATCTAACACACCACCTTGAACGTGTTGTACAAGGTTGATTGAACCTAAGTTACATACTGCGATTTCATCTTCGTTAGTGTTCAGCGTAATTTCTGTACACAAGTTAGAAGAGTGAACTACACCAACGTGTTGTTGTGGTGAACGTAAGTTACATACGTCTTTGAATGTGATCCAAGGGTGACCAGTTTCAAACAACATAGACAACATTTTGCGCCATAAGTCTTTCGCACGGACTTTCTTATGTAGCATGTTGGTTTCTTTCGCAATGCCTTCGTAGTAAGCATAGCGTTCAGCAAATTCTGCACCTGTTAGGTCATGCAAATCAGGTGTTTCAGATGGTGTGAACAGAGTCCATTCAGCATCTTCGAATACACGTTGCATAAACAAGTCAGGAACCCAGTTCGCTGTGTTCATGTCATGGGTACGACGACGGTCATCACCTGTGTTCTTACGAAGTTCTAGGAATTCTTCGATGTCCAGGTGCCAAGTTTCAAGGTATGCACATACTGCACCTTTACGTTTACCACCTTGGTTGACTGCAACAGCAGTATCGTTGGCAACTTTAAGGAACGGTACAACACCTTGTGACTTACCATTTGTACCTTTGATGTACGAGTTAAGCGCACGAACTGGTGTCCAGTCATTACCTAAACCACCCGCCCATTTAGACAACATTGCGTTATCACGCATTGCGCCATAAATGTTGTAAAGGTCATCTGAAATCGTTGTTAAGTAACAGCTAGATAACTGTGGACGTAAAGTACCAGAGTTAAATAGAGTAGGCGTAGACGCCATGTAATCGAAGCTAGACAATAAGTTATAGAATTCGATTGCACGTTCTTCACGGTTTGCTTCGTTCAATGAAAGACCCATTGAAACACGCATGAAGAATAATTGTGGTAATTCGAAACGTACACCATCTGAGTGGATGAAGTAACGGTCAAATAAGGTTTGTAGACCTAAATAAGTAAATTGGTTTGAGCGTTCTGGTTGAATCGCAGCAGCCAATTTTGCCAAGTCAAAGTTAAGTAATTCTGGAGAAAGAAGATCAAGCTCGATACCTTTCTTCAAGAAAGTTTCTAAAGCATCGCCTTCATTCGTGTCAGTATCTAAACCTAAGAACTCTAACCCTGTAGCAACAAGGTCGTTACGCAATAAACGCGCAGTCACATATGTATAGTTTGGTTCTTGTTCGATACGTGTACGAGTAGCCATCATCATGGTCGTTGAGATGTCTGACTCTTTTACGCCGTTATAAAGGTTTTTTACAGTCTCATCGATAATCGCTCGAACATCGATACCTTCTAAACCTTCAGCTGCTTTAACAATATTTGCCTCAAGTGCGCCAAGATCAAGCGGTTTAAGCTGACCGTTTGAACCTGTCACTTGTAAAGTAGGGTGGTGGTGAGCACCAGTTTGTTTACGAGCTTCGGCACGTTGTTCGCGGTAAATCACGTAAGAGCGAGCAACTTTTTGCTCACCTGTACGCATAAGCGCAAGTTCAACCTGATCCTGAATTTCTTCAATATGAATGGTACCGCCAGAAGGTAAGCGACGGTTAAAGGTATTCAATACCATCTCAGTTAATTGAGAGATACGGTCATGAATACGGCTGGAGTCAGCGCTTTGCTGGCCTTCAACGGCCAAGAACGCTTTACCAATCGCCACAGAGATTTTTTCTGCATCAAAAGGTGCAACGTCACCGGTGCGTTTAATCACCTGAATTTGACCAGGGGTTGAATTCGTTACGCTCATGCTAGCATAGCTCCATTTGTCATCTATTTTTATGTTAGGACCGTTTGAACTGGGCAATTTTTATGCCACAGTGTTTGAGGTTTAAACACAAGACCTAGTGGTTTAAAAATTTATTGAACACAAGATACGGGAAAATTCAGGGTATATCAATATTGACATTTTACTAAATGCTTTGAACTTTTCTGGCAGAAATCCATCTCAAAAAATCCCTATTTTTTATCTTTGTTATATATGCCTTATCCGACAAGGGCATAGCATAGCAAAGTCGAAAAAGAGTGCTTATAGATAACATTGTGGATAACTTCAGAAAGCCTAAAAAGTTGTGAATTAATCAGTCAGTTTTTATTCGATGAAAATGTATCCAAATTTATAATTGTTGGTATTGTGAGCAATAGGGCATGGAAATGATTGGTAAATACAGCTGCAAAAATGTAGCAGGTTAAAATTTATTACAAAATACGATATTGATGTATCAGTTTGGTGAATGCCATCTTGTTTACAATGTAAACGTGTGTATATTGCAAACTATGTTTAAGCGTATCTATCGGATTTCAAATAGGATACGCCCAATCAAATAAGGGGCAATCAATGAGCCAAGAAGAAAAGTTACCTAAAATTTTAATTGTTGAAGACGATGAGCGTCTTGCTCGTTTAACTCAAGAATACTTAATCCGTAACGGACTTGAAGTTGGGGTAGAACCAGACGGTAATCGTGCGATTCGCCGTATTATCGCTGAACAACCAGATATGGTATTACTCGACGTGATGCTTCCGGGTGCCGATGGTTTAACCATTTGTCGTGAAGTTCGTCCACACTACCATCAACCAATTTTAATGTTGACTGCACGTACCGAAGACATGGACCAAGTGTTGGGTCTAGAAATGGGTGCAGATGATTATGTTGCAAAACCTGTTCAACCTCGCGTTTTACTTGCGCGTATTCGTGCATTATTACGTCGTACAGACAAAGCACCAGAAGATGAAGTTGCACAGCGCATCGAATTTGATGATCTTGTAATTGATAATGGTGGTCGTTCTGTCACACTCAATAATGAGTTGGTTGACTTTACCAGTGCAGAATATGACCTTTTATGGTTGTTGGCATCTAATGCGGGTCGCATTCTTTCTCGTGAAGATATTTTTGAGCGTCTGCGTGGTATTGAATACGATGGTCAAGACCGTTCAATTGACGTGCGTATCTCGCGAATTCGTCCAAAAATTGGTGATGATCCAGAAAACCCGAAACGCATTAAGACCGTACGTAGTAAAGGTTATTTATTCGTAAAAGAAACCAACGGCATTTAATGTAAAATACCGTCCCTTAGTTTGGCAAAGTAGGACACTTTTACGTGTTTAAACACAGTATATTTTTGCGCGTTTATGCGGGGCTACTGATTTTAGTCTTTTTAGTCGCTACATTTGGCTATTTGCTGGTGCAAATCATAAACTACCAGCGCGCGCAAGAATATCGTGAATCGCTTACTGACGGTTTGGCTTTCATTATAAGTGAAGGTATTGCACGTCAGCCAAATGAACAACAAAAGTCAGATTGGGTGTCAGATGCATCTGATCTACTTGAGTTGCCTATTTATTATGTAAAAGCTAATCAGGTTGATTTAACCCGAGCGGAAACAAAACGTATAGAAGAGCGTAAAGCTGTAGTGCGTTGGGACGCACAAACCACAGCAGCTTATATTATTATTGGTTTAAAAGATGATCCTGCACATCTACTGTATATAAAAGCTGATAATATTTCAGAACGCCAAATGAAGGCGTTGCCTGTCTTTATACTGGATTATTTGGTTTATTACCCAGGTCAAGAAAAACAATATCTTGAAAAAATTCAGCATCATTTTTCATATCCAATTTCAATTCAAAATGTTCAGAGTTTACCTTTAGATTCTGAGCAAATCGGCCGGCTACGTTTAGATCACAGTATTATTTTGTATCGTGACAGTGCGACGGAACGCGGTACAACTATTTCGATCGTATCGCCAATTCCAAGCTCAACTTCAGAAGTCTTGGTTATGGGGCCGGTACCGCTATTCAATTGGATGCCTTTTCAGTTGGCAGCCGGTATTACGCTACTGAGCTTGTTTGTCTTGAGCTTGGGTGTTTATGGTCTATTGGTGCCGATGCAACGTAAGCTGCGTGCTGTAAATTATGCGTTAAATAAAATGAAGGGCGGGGACTTATCTGTACGTCTGCCTGTCGAAAGTACCGATGAATTTGGTACCTTGGCATCGAGCTATAACTCAATGTCAGATCATATTGAACGTTTAATTGAAGCACAGCGTGAGTTGATGCGCGCGGTATCGCATGAGCTGCGAACACCTGTGGCGCGGATTCGCTTTGGTGTAGAAATGATGGCGGATGAAGATGACTATGACTACCGTCAGCAGCAAGTTGAACAAATCGACAAAGATATCGAAGCCCTCAATACCTTAATTGATGAAATCATGACTTATGCCAAGCTCGAACAAGGCATGCCATCTTTAGAGTTTGAAGATGTCAGCTTGTTTGAAGTTTTAGATCAGGTCTTGATTGAAACCGAAGCCTTAAAGACTGGGAAAACTTTGGAATTGCAAGCACCACCAATTGGAGTGATTGTGGAAACCGAGCGTCGCTATTTACATCGCGTTGTACAAAACTTAGTGGGCAACGCAGTGCGTTATTGTGATGATAAAGTGCTGATCAGTGGTGGTGTGAATGATGAAGGCATGGCCTATATCTGTGTTGAAGATGATGGCCCTGGTATTCCGGAAGAGGATCGTAAGCGTATTTTTGATGCCTTTGCACGCTTAGATGATAGTCGTACCCGTGCTTCAGGGGGCTATGGTTTAGGTTTATCGATTGTCAGCCGTATTGCTTACTGGTTTGGTGGAACAGTTGGTATTGATGAAAGTCCAACTTTAGGTGGGGCGCGTTTTACCATGACATGGCCTGCGACACGTTTTAAGAAAAATAAACCGAAGCTAGATGGTAAAGAGCTTAGTGCCAATGACAGCTAAGCGAGCTAAGAAATCTAGCTCAGCTGCATTTAGCGAATTGATACATATAAAAAAGCCATTCAATTTGAATGGCTTTTTTATATCAGGTTTTTACTTATTCGGTAATCGTTGCATCAGGTTCAATAATGGGTTTGCCATTTTTCAGAGCAGAAAGGGCATCTGTATTGAAATCGATGAGTAAAGAGTTGTTTTTTGCATCGATAGAATAATTGCTAATGAGTTTTTGGTCGCCGTTTAGGGTTTCAAGTTTATATTCATCTGCAATATTCATAATCCCGTTAAGGTTGGTGGTTGCAGAAGCTAAATCTTGACGTAATAACTCATAGATATCACGTAAATCAAAAATGGCATTTTGAGCATCAGGATGCTTATCTAAGTAGTTTTTAATATGGTGAATCACCAATTGCGCAGATAGAAAATAATCAGGTTTATGCGTAAATTCTAAAGTCATTATTGTCTCTCCGTTGTGATTGCTTTTTGTGTTTTAACTACAAATATCACACTCTTTATAGGTCGTGTCAAAGAATTGCAAAAAAGCCACAAGAAGCTAAAAAAATGTCTTTTTACATAGAGCCAATACAGCTGGCTTTTCATTTGAAGAAAAGATCAAAAGCAAAAGAAGTGAATAAACAAACAACAAAGTTGAGGTGGGGGAGTATTTATTTAATAAATGACACAGTTGATAAAAATACGCCAATTTGAACGTGTATGCTGAGAAATGAAGGGTTTGTTGATGAAACTGAACAGTCATAATTTTCTGATAAAATCACATAAATGTAATAATTAATAAAAAAATGCAATCTAATCTAATTAAGCGATTAATCCTAATTTTAAGGGAGTAAACCCAATTTAAATGCTGAAATGATTAAAAAATCATCCTAAAGACGAATACCGATAAGCTAGCAAGAAGCCTCCTCAATCAGGTACAATTGGCGGGATTAATTTTGTGTTTGGTGTATTTGAAGGCCAATACATACATTCTTTGTTAATAAATAGGCCTGCCAGGAGTTATCCCCGCATGAGTGCCATTACTCCATACGATTGGGCAATTATTGCCTTCGTGATCGGCGTTACATTCCTTTGCGTCTTTATGCTGACCGTCCCTTTACTCCTTGGGGGTAAATCATGGGGTCGTGCTAAGCAAGAGCAGTTTGAGTCAGGTGTAGTAGGTGCTGGTGGTGCACGTATTCGCTTGTCTGCGAAATTCTATTTAGTTGCAATTTTCTTCGTCGTGTTTGATATCGAAGCACTTTATCTATATGCATGGTCTACTTCTGTTCGTGAAGCAGGCTGGTTTGGTTTTACTACCGTGGTTATTTTTGTGGTCGATTTATTGATTGCTTTAATTTACGCGGTAAAAGTAGGTGCATTAGATTGGGCGCCTTCTGATAAGCGTAAAGCTGCAGGTAAAGCGTTGAAAATTGGTTCACCAAATATGGACATCGCAGAAATCACACGCTTTAACTCTATTGAAGAGTTGGTTATGGACCCTACAGGTCAAATTCCAGCGCAATCATCTGGTCGTGTGAAATCTAAGTCACCGACTGCATCATCTGACAAGGAGTAAGACGGGATGAAATATACATTAACCCGTGCGAATCCGGATGCTGATCAATATCCACTTCAAGAGCGTCAAATCGTTACCGATCCGCTTGAAGAAGAAGTGAATAAAAATGTGTTCATGACTCGTTTAGAGGATGTTGCACATACAGCAGTAAACTGGGGTCGTAAAAACTCAGTTTGGCCGTTTAACTTTGGTACATCTTGCTGCTACGTAGAGTATGCAACGACTTTAACAGGCGTGCATGACTTGTCACGTTTCGGTGCCGAGGTTATTCGTGCTTCACCACGTCAGGCTGACTTGATGATTGTTGCAGGTACATGCTTCATGAAAATGGCGCCTGTAATTCAACGTTTGTACGAGCAAATGCTTGAGCCTAAATGGGTAATCTCAATGGGCGCATGTGCAAACTCTGGTGGTATGTACGACATTTATTCAGTTGTACAAGGTGTGGATAAAATCATCCCTGTCGATGTGTATATCCCGGGTTGCCCACCACGTCCTGAAGCTTTAATTCAGGCATTGATGTTATTGCAAGACCAGATTCAACTTGAGCGCCGTCCTTTATCGGCCGTGATTGGTGATGATCTTAAGCCAGTGTATAAGCCAAAGATGATGCCAGAACGTGACCGTAAGAACGCACAGCGTATTGCAGTGAAAAACTTACGCTCAATGGATGAAATTAAATAATCACTGCGACGAAATATTGATACACCCGGACTGGGTGTAATTGTCGTTTTGATTGACTGAATTTGTATTAAATAGGAAGCCAAGCCAATGGCTGAAACTGACATTGCTATGCCAGAATCAACTCCAGTTGATTCCCGCCCTGCATTTGCAATTGTAGAAGAGCTCAAAACCAAATTTGGTGAGAACTTCTACGTGCAAACGACTTTTGAAGACTTTCCAACAGTCTGGGTTGAGCGCGCACGTGTACAAGAAGTTTTAATGTTCTTGCGTACGGTGTCACGTCCATACGTGATGCTGTTTGACTTGTCTGCGGTTGATGAGCGTTTACGTACACACCGCGATGGTCTGCCTGCATCTGACTTCACTGTGTTCTATCACTTGTTATCGTTAGAGCGTAACAGTGATATTCGTATCAAGGTTGCATTAGCTGAGAATGATGTAAACATTCCAACGGCAACGAATATTTGGCCTAATGCCAACTGGTACGAACGTGAAGCTTACGACATGTTCGGTATCAACTTCGAAGGGCATCCAATGCTCCGTCGTATCTTGTTGCCAACATATTGGGAAGGTCACCCGTTACGTAAAGAATATTCTGCGCGTGCGACTGAATACACGCCTTATCGCCAAAACCAAGCGAAACAGGATTACGAACAAGAACATCTTCGTTTCGTACCTGAAGATTGGGGTATGAAGCGTGGGAACGATGATGAAGACTTCATGTTCCTAAACTTGGGTCCTAACCATCCATCTGCGCACGGTGCCTTCCGTGTGATCTTGCAGTTGGACGGTGAAGAAGTGAAAGACTGTGTACCTGACATTGGCTATCACCACCGTGGTGTGGAAAAAATGGCTGAGCGTCAAACATGGCACTCATTCATTCCGTATACAGACCGTGTTGACTACTTAGGTGGTTGTGCGCAAAACATGCCTTACGTTCTTGGCGTAGAGCAAATGGCAGGGATTACGGTTCCTGATCGTGCACAATGTATCCGTGTCATGATGTCTGAATTGTTCCGTATCAATAACCACTTATTGTTCATTGGTACTGCGATTCAGGATGCCGGCGGTATGACCCCAGTATTCTATATGTTCGCTGACCGTCAAAAAATCTATGACGCGATCGAAGCGATCACGGGTTACCGTATGCACCCAGCATGGTTCCGTATCGGTGGTACAGCGCACGACTTGCCAAACAACTGGCAGCACCTCATTCGCGAAATCCTAGATTGGATGCCGAAGCGTATGAACGAGTACTACACTGCGGCACTGAAAAACTCAGTGTTTATCGGTCGTACCCGTAATGTTGCTCAGTATGATGCAAAATCAGCATTGGCTTGGGGTGTAACAGGTACAGGTCTACGTGCTACAGGTATTGATTTCGACGTTCGTAAATACCGTCCTTATAGCGGCTACGAAAACTACGACTTCGATGTGCCTTTAGAGTACGAAGGCGATGCTTATGCACGTGTTCTTGTTCACTTCCGTGAAATTGAAGAATCACTGAAAATCATCAAACAATGTTTAGACAACATGCCTTCTGGTGCATACAAAGCAGACCATCCATTGGCTGTTCCACCACCAAAAGATAAAACTTTACAAGACATCGAAACATTGATTACGCACTTCTTGAGCGTGTCATGGGGTCCTGTAATGCCAGCAGGCGAAAGCTCTGTAATGGCGGAAGTGGTAAAAGGTGCGTCGAACTACTACTTGACTTCAGACAAGTCAACGATGAGTTACCGTACACGTATCCGTACACCAACCTTCACGCACTTACAGCAAATGCCTTCTGTGATTAACGGCAGCTTAATGTCTGACTTAATCATTTATTTAGCGACAATTGACGTCGTAATGGCTGACGTGGATCGCTAAGGGGTAATCGCATTATGATGATTTTGACTGACAAAAAACCACGTGTGAACGTTGAAGGGATTTTAACTGCGGAAGAAATCCACGATATCGAACATCACATTGGTCACTATCCGTACCCACGCGCAGCATGTCTTGATGCGCTGAAGTGTGTACAACGCCGTAATGGCTGGGTAGATGATGCACAGATGAATGCTATTGCTCAATTGCTTAGCATGAGCCTTGCAGACTTAGAAGGTGTTGCTACTTTCTATAACCGTATTTACCGTCAACCAGTTGGTCGCCACGTAATTTTATTATGTGACTCGATTGCTTGTTTCTTGATGGGTGCAGAAACACTGGCAGAAGCATTCCAGCGTGAATTAGGCATTTCATTTGGTCAAACGACTGCAGATGGTCGCTTTACTTTATTGCCAATTTGCTGCCTAGGTAACTGTGACAAAGGTCCGACGTTAATGATTGACGAAGACACTCACGGTTTAGTTGAAGTGACTTCAATTAAACAGTTATTGGAGAAGTATGTATGAATACTGAACCAAAACCAATTTATGGCGACGGTAACCCAGAAACTCACCCATTAACTTGGCGTTTGAGCAAACAGGAACACGTTCGCAGTGCAGATGATTACGAAGCACTTGAAGGTTATGCCGGCTTTAAGAAAGCTGTTGGCATGCAACCGAAAGAAGTGCTTGAAGTGATCAAAGCTGCGACTGTAAAAGGTCGTGGTGGTGCGGGCTTCCCAGCAGGGATCAAATGGTCGCTTATGGCACCAAATGATAACTCAGGTCCTCGTTACCTCATCTGTAATGCCGATGAAATGGAACCAGGTACCTTTAAAGACCGTCTGTTGATGGAAAAACTTCCTCATCAGTTGATTGAAGGTATGTTGATTGCTGCTTATACATTAGAAGCAACACAAGGTTATATCTTCATCCGTGGTGAATACATTGAAGCGGCTCAATACTTAAATGAAGCATTGGACCAAATTCGTGCCAAAGGCTACTTGGGTGAAAACATCCTAGGTACAGGTTGGAACTTTGAGTTACACGTGCATACCGGTGCGGGTCGTTATATCTGTGGTGAAGAAACTGCATTGATTAACTCGCTTGAAGGTCGCCGTGCGAACCCTCGTACTAAACCGCCATTCCCACAAGTTGCAGGTGCTTGGGGTCGTCCTACGATTGTTAACAACGTAGAGACTTACAACAACTTACCCGCAATTATGCTTCGTGGCCCTGAATGGTATATCGGTTTATCAGAAGGTAAGTCGAAAGATCCAGGTACTAAAATCTACGGTGCATCAGGTAAGGTGACTTTCCCAGGTCTTTGGGAACTTCCATTTGGTACAACTGCGCGTGAAGTGATTGAAGATCATGCTGGTGGTATGCGTGATGGTTTAAAACTCAAAGCATGGTTACCGGGTGGTGCTTCTACAGACTTCCTTGCTGCTGAACACATTGACCTTCCTATGGATGCTGAAAGCATCATGAAAGCAGGTTCACGTTTAGGTACGTGTTTGCTCATGGTGGTTGATGAAACTCAGTGTATGGTTTCAGCAACCCGTAACCTAGAAGAATTCTTTGCGCGTGAATCATGTGGTTGGTGTACACCATGCCGTGATGGTTTACCTTGGGCGGTTAAAGCGCTTAAAGCCTTGGAAGATGGCACAGGTAAGAAAGAAGATATCGATCACTTACAAGAACTTACTCGTAAGCTTTGGATTGGTAAAACTTTCTGTGCGCATGCTCCAGGTGCGATGGAACCGTTAATGGGCGCACTCAAACATTTCCGTGGCGAGTTTGAAGCTAAAGTCGTAAATGCGGCAGCTCAAACTAGCAACGTAGAACAAGCTTAAGGAATTCGACTATGGCTACAATTCATGTCGATGGAAAATCGTATGAAGTCAACGGCTCAGAGAACTTGCTACAAGCATGTCTTAGCCTTGGCATCGACATCCCATACTTTTGTTGGCATCCATCCTTAGGTTCTGTCGGTTCTTGCCGTCAATGTGCTGTGACTCAATACGCGAATCCTGAAGATACTCGCGGTCGTTTAGTTATGTCATGTATGACGCCTGCATCTGACAATACCTACATCTCGATTGAAGATGACGAAGCAAAAAATTTCCGTGCTTCTGTTGTTGAATTCTTGATGACCAACCACCCACACGACTGCCCAGTCTGTGAAGAGGGTGGTCATTGTCATTTACAAGATATGACTGTAATGACTCAGCATGACCGTCGTCGTTACCGCTTCACAAAACGTACGCATTACAACCAAGAGCTAGGCTCTTTCATTTCTCATGAAATGAACCGTTGTATTGCGTGCTACCGTTGTGTGCGTTACTACAAAGATTATGCAGGTGGTACAGACTTTGGTGTGTATGCAAACGCTTCGCGTGTTTACTTTGGTCGTCCAGAATCAGGTACTTTAGAATCTGAATTCTCTGGTAACTTGACTGAAGTGTGCCCAACAGGTGTATTCACAGATAAAACTCACTCTGAACGCTATAACCGTAAATGGGACATGCAGTATGCGCCAAGCGTATGCCAAGGCTGTTCTTCAGGTTGTAACATCTCTCCAGGTGAACGTTATGGCGAACTACGTCGTGTAGAAAACCGCTTTAACGGTGACGTGAACCAATACTTCCTTTGCGATAAAGGTCGTTTCGGTACAGGTTATGTGAACCGTGAAGATCGTCCACGTCAACCACAATTCCGTTCTGGTGCAAATGTAACTACAGTTTCTGTAGACCAAGCATTGGATACCGTAATTGAAAATATCCAAGGCAAAAAAGTATTGGGTATCGGTTCACCACGTGCATCACTTGAATCAAACTTCGCGCTTCGCGAACTTGTAGGTCAAGACAACTTCTCAACGGGTACGTCTCAAAAAGAGCAAAAACTTGTTGAACTTGCAGCTTCTATTATGCAAACCGAAGGTGTTTATAACCCAGGTATGCGTGAAATCGAAAGCTACGATGCTGTGTTGATTTTGGGTGAAGACTTAACTCAAACTGCACCACGTATGGCTCTATCTGTTCGCCAAGCTGCGAAAAATAAAGCCAAAGAAATGGCTGCAGAGCGCCGTACGCAAGAGTGGTTGGCTGAGCCTGTACAACGTATTGCTCAAGATGCGAAATCTCCGATTTACATCCTTGCTGCAACTCAAACACGTTTAGCTGATGTTGCAACGGGTGAAGTTGTTGCATCACCTAACGACATTGCACGTTTAGGTTTTGCGGTCGCTGCTGCTGTGAAAGGTGAAGTGATCTTAGGTTTGGATGACGATGCAAAAGCATTTGCACAAACGATTGCTGACACTTTAAAAGCTGCGAAAAAACCATTAATCATCTCTGGTACAAGCTTACAAGACGCATCAATCATGGAGGCTGCTGCACAAGTTGCACAGAACCTTGGTAATGCGGGCTTAACATTGACTGTTCCTGAAGTGAACTCAATGGGCTTAGCGATCTTTGGTGGTCAAAGCTTAGAACAAGCATTCGCACAAGATTACGATACCGTGATCGTGGTGGAAAATGACCTTTATCGTCGCTTACCAGCCGCGCAGGTGAATGCTGCACTTTCTGGTAAAGAAGTGATCGTACTTGATCATTCTGAAACTGAAACTGTGAAAAAAGCCAACATCGTACTTTCTGCTGCTTCATTTGCTGAAGGTGATGGTACAGTTGTCTCTCAAGAAGGCCGTGCACAACGTTTCTACCAAGTGTATGACCCAAGCTACTACAAACCAGAACTTGCGATCAAAGAATCTTGGCGCTGGTTACATGCCATTGAAACTGGCGTGAAAGGCAAAGCGATTTCTTGGACAGTTCTTGATGACGTGATTGAGTCAGTAGCGAAAAACGTTCCTGCACTTGAAGCAATTCAAGATGTAGCACCAGATGCTGGCTTCCGTGTACATGGTCTGAAAGTGGCACGTGAACCACGTCGTTACTCAGGTCGTACTGCGATGCGCGCACCACTTTCTATTCATGAACCAAAACAACCAGTCGATAAAGACTCTGCGTTGACGTTCTCTATGGAAGGTTATGTAGGTAACCAAACTCCAGCTTCACTTGTACCATTTGCTTGGTCTGCAGGTTGGAACTCACCACAAGCTTGGAACAAATTCCAAGACAACGTGGGTGGTCACTTAAAAGGTGGTGATGCAGGCGTTCGTTTATTCGATCGTTTAGCGAAACGTCCAGCACGTACATTCGTTGCACCTGCACCTGTTGCGGTTAATGGTGAAAGCTTCCGTCTTGTACCGATGCATCACATCTTCGCTTCTGGTGAATTTACAGTGAAAACACCTGCGATGGAATCACGTATTCCTGAAGCAATGTTTGCTGTGGGTGAACAAGATGCAGCACGCTTAAATGTTCAAGATGGTCAACGTATCGCTGTGAAAGCAGGGGATGCTGAAATCGTCCTTCCAGTTCAAGTGATTGAATACTTACCTACAGGTTATATCGGTTACCCAGTGGGTCTAGCACCTACAGTATCGCTTGCAGAACCTGTTTCAGTCGCGGTAGGAGTGTAATTCATGGAACAAGAATTAATCCGTCAAACGCCGCTGTGGGCTGAAAACTGGCCAATCGCCTATTCAGTTCTTCAAGCAATTGTGATCTTACTGGTTGTGGTATTGATCGCTGCGTTGATGTCTTTTATTGAACGTCGTTTACTCGGCTTGTGGCAAGACCGTTACGGTCCGAACCGTGTAGGTCCGGGCGGTATGTTCCAGATTGTTGCCGACATGCTGAAAATCATGTTCAAAGAAGACTGGACACCAAAATTTGCTGACAAATTGACTTTCCGTATGGCTCCAGCAGTTGCGATGGCAACTGCAGTGCTATCGTTCATGGTTATTCCTGTTTCACCTTATCTAGGTGTTTCAGACATGAGTATCGGTCTATTGTTCTTTATGGCAATGGCTGGTATTGCGGTATACGCAGTATTGTTCGGTGGTTGGTCATCAAATAACAAATACGCATTACTTGGTGGTTTACGTTCTGCTGCTCAAACCATTTCTTATGAAGTGTTCTTGGGTATTTCATTGATGGGTGTGGTTGCGATTGCAGGCTCATTCAACATGCGTGAAATTGTTGAAGCTCAACGTGATGTTTGGTTTGTTATTCCTCAGTTCTTAGGTTTCTTGATCTTCGTGGTTGCGGGTGTTGCGGTAACTCACCGTCATCCATTTGACCAACCAGAAGCAGAACAAGAATTGGCGGAAGGTTACCATGTCGAATACGGCGGTATGAAATGGGGTATGTTCTTCGTTGCGGAATACGTCAACGTAGTACTGATCTCTGCATTAATCGTGACTTTATTCTTCGGTGGTTGGTTAGCGCCTTTCAACCTAGATATTCCATTCATTCCAGCTGCATTCTGGTTCATTATTAAAACAGCATTCTTTGTAATGATGTTTGTCTTGGCTCGTGGTTCTTTAATGCGTCCACGTTATGACCAAGTCATGAACTTTGGTTGGAAAATTTGCTTGCCATTGGCGTTGGTTAACCTTCTGGTAACTGGTGCTGTGATTCTGATGAATCAGGCCTAAGACAGCAGGGAGAATAAAATGTTTAAATTTCTAGCTGGATTTGGGTCAATTGTACGTTCGTTGTGGATGGTATTCTCACACGCGACACGTAAACGTGACACCATTTTATATCCAGAGGTTAAAGCGGAAGACATCGTACCACCACGTTTCCGTGGTCGTATCGTGTTAACGCGTGACCCTGATGGCGAAGAGCGCTGTGTAGCATGTAACCTTTGTGCGGTTGCATGTCCAGTCGGCTGTATTTCACTACAAAAAGCTGAAAAAGAAGATGGCCGTTGGTATCCGGAATTTTTCCGTATCAACTTCTCACGTTGTATTTTCTGCGGTATGTGTGAAGAAGCATGTCCTACGACTGCGATTCAAATGACACCTGACTTTGAGTTAGGTGAGTATGTTCGTCAGGACTTAGTTTATGAGAAAGAAAACCTTCTTATCTCAGGTCCTGGTAAATACCCAGACTATAACTTCTACCGCGTAACAGGTATGGCTGTTGCTGGTAAAGATAAAGGTCAGGCTCAACGCGAAAGCACACCAGTTGATGTACGGAGTCTATTACCATGATGTGGCCATTTTATTTGATGGCGCTTGTGGCCATCGTCTCTACCGTTCGTGTTGTAACTAACACGAACCCAGTACACGCTTTATTAAGCTTGATTATCTCTTTACTTGCAGTTGCAGGTATCTTCATGATCGTGGGTGCGCCGTTTGCCGGTGCGCTTGAAATTATCGTTTACGCTGGCGCAATCATGGTGCTATTCGTATTCGTCGTGATGATGCTAAATCTTGGTCAAAATACAGTTGAACAAGAAAGCAAATGGCTGACTTCTTCAGCGTGGGCATATCCTGCGTTGATGAGCTTCCTGATGGGTCTAATCCTTGTTTGGATGTTGAAGTCAGACTATACAACTGCTGGCACTGTCATGGGTGCTCAAGTTGTCGGTCCGAAAGAAGTGGGTACTTCACTCTTTACTCAGTACTTATTGCTGGTTGAAGTTGCTGCGATGTTATTGCTTGGCGCACTTGTCGCTGCATTCCATCTTGGCAAACGTGAGCCAGGTGCAGAAGAGGACAAAGAATAATGGGCAACATCCCTTTAGAACATGGTTTGATCGTTGCAACCATTCTTTTTGCACTGGGTTTTTACGGTGTGATGGTTCGACGCAACCTACTATTTATTTTAATGAGCCTTGAAATCATGATGAACGCTGCTGCATTAGCGTTCGTTTTGGCAGGAAGCGCATGGGCACAGCCAGATGGTCAAGTGATGTTTATCTTGATCTTAACGCTTGCTGCAGCAGAGGCGTGTATCGGTCTTGCGATCGTCCTTCAGTTCTATCATCGCTTCCATCATCTGGATGTGGATGCTGCTAGTGAGATGCGCGGATGAGTTATTTATATTTAACAGTACTTTTCCCGCTAATTGGTTTTATCCTGTTGGCGGCAGGTCGTAAAAACCTTCCTGAATCAGTTGCTGCAATTATTGGTGCAGGTTCAGTTGGTCTTTCAGCTTTATTTGCATTAATTGCCGGTATCGACTTTGTTAATAATGGTTCAGTTGCAACAACTCAGCATCTTTGGACTTGGTTCAGTGCAGGTAACTTAGCACCGGGCTTCACGCTTCATTTAGATGGCTTATCATTATTGATGATGGGCATGATCACAGGTGTGGGTTTCTTAATTCACATCTTTGCAACGTGGTACATGCGTGGCGAAGAAGACTTTGCACGTTTCTTCTCATACTTCAACCTATTCGTGGCAAGCATGCTGCTTTTAGTGTTGGGTGACAACTTAGCGTTGTTATTCCTAGGTTGGGAAGGTGTAGGTCTATGTTCATACCTATTGATTGGTTACTACTACCAAACACCTGCAAACGGTTTTGCTGCAATTAAAGCATTCACTGTGACACGTGTGGGTGACGTATTCTTACTGATCGCATTGTTCTTGATCTACCAACAATTCGGCACTTTAAACATTGCAGAAGTTGTAGCTGCTGCGCCAACAGTTTTGGCTCAGAGTTCTTCAATTGCGATTTGGACTGCATTGATGTTGTTCTTGGGTGCTGCAGGTAAATCTGCCCAGATCCCATTACAAACATGGTTGGCTGATGCGATGGCTGGTCCTACACCAGTATCTGCATTGATCCACGCAGCAACAATGGTAACAGCGGGTGTTTACCTATGTAGCCGTATGTTCAGCGTATTTGAACAAGCGCCAGAAGTGATGATGTTCATCTCAATCACGGGTGCAGTGACATTGTTGGTAGCAGGCTTTGCTGCATTGGTACAAACAGACATCAAACGTATTCTTGCTTACTCAACTATGAGTCAGTTGGGTTATATGTTTATGGCTGTAGGTGCTGAAGCTTACCAAGCTGGTCTATTCCACATGCTGACTCACGCATTCTTCAAGGCATTATTATTCTTGTCTTCTGGTGCAGTGATTTTGGCTTACCATCATGAACAAAACATCTTCAAGATGGGTGGTCTATTCCACAAAAACAAATTCTTGTTTGCTTGTTTCGCGATTGGTGGCGGTGCATTGGCTGCGATTCCATTCATCACGATCGGCTTCTTCTCGAAAGATGCGATTCTTGGTGCGGTATGGGTGAAAGGTCAAGCAATAGCAGTTTATGACTGCTTGTACTGGACTGGTGTAGCAGGTGCGTTCTTAACTTCAATTTATACATTCCGTCTTATTTGGGTTGTATTCTTTGGTAAAGAAAACACGCCTTACCATGAAATCAAAGGTGTTACTTACTGGGGGCCATTGGCGATTCTTGCAGTGCTTTCAACTGGTTTAGCTTATGTATTAAAAGCACCAGTAACGAATATTTTAAATGCTGCACAAATCCCAGCGTTTAATATTCCAGAAGCGCTAGAACATGGTATGCATAGCGCTGAATACACAGCTGTTGGTATTGCACTTGCAGGTCTTGTAGTCGGTGTTGTTTTATTTGCATTTGCTTATGGTGCAGTGAAATCGTTCGCGAAAACTTCACTGGGCGCGGGTCTTGCAAATATCTGTCGTAATGCACTTGGTTTCGATGCTTTGTATAACATTGTTTTCGTTAAGCCTTATTTGCTACTGGCTAAAATCTTTGGTCGTGATCCAATTGACGGCTTATGGCTTGTATTGCCTGCACTTGTTAAAGGCGGTAATAGCTTTACAAGTTCACGTCAAACAGGTTCATTGCGTGAATACGCATCTAGTATGGCATTCGGTACGTTTGCATTACTATTGATCCTGGTCGTGATTCAGGTCGTGGGGAAATAAAATGGAAACTCCAAACAATTTAATTCTACCCGCTCTGATCCTTATTCCGTTCATTGCAGGTTTTGTATGCTGGCTTGTCGATAAACTCGACAAGCACTTACCACGCTATATTGCCTTAATTGGTATGCTATTAACGTTGGTGTTAACCGTCGTTTTATGGCAAAGCGGTACTTATAACTACGAGTTGGGTACACAAGCTCCACAGTGGGCCGCTCAATTTAACCTACCGTGGATTACCACTTTAGGGATTAACATTCACCTTGCGGTGGATGGTCTTTCACTGCTTATGGTAGGTTTAACTGCATTACTGGGTGTACTTGCGGTCGGCTGTTCATGGGGTGAGATTCAAAAGAACGTTGGTTTCTTCCACTTAAACCTACTGTGGTCTTTAGGTGGTGTGATCGGTGTATTCTTAGCGATTGACATGTTCCTATTCTTCTTCTTCTGGGAGATGATGCTGGTACCAATCTACTTCTTGATCGCACTTTGGGGTCATAAAGGGGCAGAAGGTAAGTCACGCGTTTACGCTGCAACTAAATTCTTTATCTATACTCAGGTTGCGGGTCTGATCATGTTGATCGGTATCTTGGGTCTAGTGGTTGTTGGCTTCCAACTTCACGGTCAAATCAGCTTTAACTATGACTTCTTGATGAGTGTTGCACACACTGTTGAGGCGAAAGCTCCAGCACTTGCCTATGCATTCATGATCTGTATGTTCATTGGTTTTGCGGTAAAACTTCCAGTTTTCCCATTACACGGCTGGTTACCAGATGCACATGCGCAAGCACCTACAGCGGGTTCTGTCGACCTTGCAGGTATCTTGATTAAAACTGCGGCTTATGGTCTTTTACGTTTCGTAATACCATTCTTCCCAGTAGCATCTGCTCAGTTTGCTGACATCGCGATCATTCTTGGTCTAATCGGTATTTTCTACGGTGCATGGTGTGCATTCCAACAAACAGACATGAAACGTCTGCTTGCGTACACATCTATTTCGCACATGGGCTTCGTACTTCTTGCCTTGTATGCAGGTAACATCCTGACATTCCAAGGCTTGATGATTATGATGCTGGCTCACGGTCTATCTTCTGCTGCATTGTTCATTATGTGTGGTCAGGTTTACGAACGTCTGCATACACGTGACATGCGTTTGATGGGCGGTATTCGTGGTCAGTTCCAATACCTTTCATTCTTCTTAATGTTCTTTGTTGCGGCACTTGTAGGTATTCCGGGTCTAGGTAACTTCATCGGTGAATTCCTGATCTTGATGGGTTCTTATGACAAGTTCCCTGTGTATACAATCCTTGCTGCAGTAAGCTTAGTATTTGCCGGTCTTTACGGTTTAATCCTGATCCACAAAGCGTTGTTTGGTACACCAAACGAAGAACAAAAACAGCATTACGCAAATCCGTTGAAAGACTTAAATGCGCGTGAAGTTGTGATTCTTTTAATCTGTGCTCTTGGTCTAGTATGGCTTGGTCTATTCCCACAAAGCTTCCTTGATATTTCAAATTCAAGCATGGCGTGGATTGCAAATAGCTATATCCCAGTTCAAGAAGTCGTTGATGTTGTGCAGCAGATTGCTGTACAACCTGAAAATGTGGAGATGCAATAAGCCATGGACTTCACAATGTCATTTTCTGAGCTTATGCCATTAGCTCCTGTGATGATCGTGGCTTTAACTGCGATCGTCGTGATGTTGCTAATTGCAATCAAGCGTAACCACAATTTAGTTGCAACGACTTCCGTTATCGGTCTGAACCTTGCAGCCTTTTATATTATTTTTGTTTTCGTTGCAGGGCAGTATGCACCTGCAAACGTAATGAATTTGTTCATCGTAGATCCATTTACGATGTTGTACCAATTCGTGATTTTGATTGCAGCACTTGCTTGCTGCACATTGTCACATGCGTATATCGAAACCTATAAAGATAACCGTGAAGAACTTTATATCTTGATGCTGTGCTCTGTAACAGGTGCATTGTTAATGGTTGCAAGTTCTCACTATGCGTCATTCTTTATCAGTCTTGAGTTAATGTCGATTCCTGTATACGGCCTATTGGCTTATACACACCAACGTTCACAGTCGCTTGAAGCGGGTGTGAAATACTTGGTGCTTTCAGCAACTGCTTCTGCGATGTTGTTGATGGGTATGGCTTATGTATATGCGTACACAGGTACAATGGCATTCGTTGCTGAACCAGGCAAAATGTTCACAACATTCAGCCAACCGGGTGTAGTCCTTGGTCTTGCACTGATTGTTTTTGCTGTTGCATTTAAATTGTCTCTTGCGCCATTCCACAAATGGACACCAGACGTGTATGCAGGTGCGCCAGCGCCAATCGCGACATTCTTAGCGACTGTGGCTAAAGTGGCAATGATCGGTCTATTCGTTCGTTACTTCTTGGCTTCTGGCTTAATCCTTTCTGACAGCTTCATCACGATCGTGACCATCATTGCAGTATTGTCTATCCTTGCGGGTAACTTACTAGCAGTACGTCAAGTGAACTTGAAACGTATCCTTGCATACTCTTCAATCGCTCACTTTGGTTACTTACTTGTTGCGATTGTCAGTGCACGTAATACTGACTTTGTTCAAGTACAAGGCTTTGCAACATTCAGCAGCGTCAACGTTTATGTGATTACTTATGTATTAACAACGATTGGTGCGTTCGGTGTTGTGACACTGATGTCTAGCCCTTACAACAACAAAGACGAAGCAGGTAGTCTTGCTGAGTACCGTGGTTTGTTCTGGCGTCGTCCAGTGTTGACTGCAACACTCACTGTCATGATGTTATCTCTTGCAGGTATCCCATTAACAGCTGGCTTTATTGGTAAGTTCCTTGTGATCAAAACAGCAGTTGCTGGTGGTTCATGGTTCTTAGCTGCAATGGTGATCCTTGGTTCAGGTATCGGTTTGTACTACTACCTACGTGTGATGATTGTGATGTACATGACTCCACCAGAAAACCCACGTATCGACGCTGTTGATCATTGGGGTCAAAAAGTGGGTGGTATTATGGTGCTTGGCGCAGCTGCACTTGTGTTGTTGATCGGTGTATATCCAGATCCAATCATTGCAGTATCTCAAGTGGCATACTTTGCAATCTCACCTGAATTACAACAGTTCATTTTTAGCTTAATTCAAAGTGGTTTTAACTAATGAATTAAGTAATTAATTTGCTTATTACAAAAAAGCCTCCTGTAAAGGGGGCTTTTTTATTTTTATCATTTGTTAAATAGCTTTATAATGGTCGAAATTTTATCTTAACCTTTTAGGTGTTCTCCCGTGGCTATCCATGAAATCCGTCATCCGCTTATTCGACATAAACTCGGCTTACTTCGTCGTGCAGATATTAGTACTAAAAACTTCCGTGAGCTTGCTCAAGAAGTGACAATGCTTCTGACTTATGAAGCAACGAAAGATTTACCAATGGTCGATCATGAAATTGATGGTTGGAATGGTAAAGTAACTGTAGATCGTATTGCCGGTAAAAAAATAACAGTCGTACCGATTTTACGTGCAGGTATTGGTATGTTGGATGGTTTCTTAAACCTGATTCCAAGTGCGAAAGTATCTGTATTGGGTTTAGAGCGTGATGAAGAAACTTTAGAAGCGCGTACTTACTACAAAAAATTAGTACCAGACGTACAAAACCGTTTAGCGATGATTATTGACCCAATGCTTGCAACGGGTTCATCGCTCGTTGCTGCTATTGACGTTCTAAAAGCCAGTGGTTGTAAAGATATTCGTGTCATGGTGCTTGTTGCAGCTCCAGAAGGCATTAAACGTGTAAATGAAGCTCATCCGGACGTAACGATTTACACAGCATCTGTAGACCAAGGTTTAAATGAAAACGGTTATATCGTTCCTGGTCTTGGCGATGCAGGCGATAAAATTTTCGGTTCAGTTCAAAAAGACTAATTTTTGCATCATGAACAGAAAAGGGGCTTTTATAGCCTCTTTTTTATATACTAAAGACATTGGCATAAATGGAATAGGGTACTTTATGAAGTCCGAACAATATAAAGGTAAAGTGAAGCAGTACAATCCTGAAAAGGGCTTTGGCTTTCTTTCATGTGAAGAAGGTGATGTATTTTTCCATATCTCTGACTTTCCCGCAGATGGTGTCGAGCCAAAACGTAATGATCGTGTGAAATTTAATGTGGTGAAAAATGGTGATCGTTATAAAGCCATAAACATTGAGCGTGAAGAAGACAAATCTGCAAAAGCTAAAAAATCTAAAGTAGTGGCAAATAACCAGTCAATTACTTCAGCTTTGCTTTCGAATTTGCGTAAATAATGTGATTGTAAGATTTCATGGAAATCTTTGAAATTGAAAAAGAGGTCTATAGGGTCTCTTTTTTTATTATCATAAGAGTATTAAAAGAAAAGATGAGAGACAATTTTTATGTTTAAAGAGGGGAAAATCAAAAGCTATAACGTTGAGCGCGGCTTTGGATTTATACAACAAGATCAAGCAAAGGACTTATTTTTTCATATTCGTGATTTTCCTAGCCGACACATCGAACCACGTGTTGGAGAAAATCTCAAATACAGGATTGAAGCAGATCAAGGTAAATTTAAAGCGGTAAATATCATCCGTTTAGATTTGAAAAAAGAGCAGTCCACTCATGAACAGATAAATCCGTCATTTGAATCAATGCTAGATCGAGTGAACGACCAAGTTACGCCTCACGATACAGCCAAAGGCACAGTCTGGGGCAGTAAAATCATCAGCATGATTGGACTTATTGTAATTGTGGTATTCGCTGTGGCTGTTTATGGGAAATATCAGCAGTACCAAGAACAGAAGCAACTACATTTACAACAGCTCATGCAAGAAAATGAAAATATTGTAAAAGAACAACGTAAAGCACAGGGGAATTTACCCGATCGGGTGCTGTCGGAGCAAGGTGAAAAAAATCTATACGGCACAGCTTCAACGCAAGCTCAGTCAGTTGTTCGAGACACTGTGCCAGCTCATGCTTCAAGTGATACGCCAAGGGCGGCAGAGAAAGCACAGTTTAGTTGTGATGGGCGTACACATTGTAGTCAGATGAAATCTTATGAAGAAGCGGTCTATTTTCTTCAACATTGTCCAGGAACAAAAATGGACGGAAACAACGACGGAATACCTTGCGAACGACAATTTAATAAATAAGAAAAAGCGCCATTAGGCGCTTTTTAGTTTAAACAGATTTTTCACAAAATTGCATAAAGGCTTTGAGACCCGGTCCTTGGTATTTCTGACGATGTACCAACATGAATAATGGACGGGCAAGTTGCCAAAACGGCGTATCTAAAACCACCAATTGACCTTTTTCACGTAAAGGCTCAATTGCCAGTTTAGAAATACATGACATACCAAGACCACCTGCCACGATTTTTAGAATGGCTTCGTTATGACCCAAGGTTAAACGAATATTGGCATCTGGCAGGTCTTTTAAAATTGCGTTATCAAATACTTCACGTGTGCCTGAACCTTCTTCACGTAAGATCCATTCTACGTTATCAAAGTCAGCTGCAGTGAGTGCACGATCCAACTTCGCTAAAGGGTGCTCAGGTGAACAGCACACAGCAAGTTCATCGTCACGCCAGTGAATACATTGCAGCTGTGGCAGATGACATGAACCTTCAATTAAGGCCAAATCCAACTGAAATTGGTTTACCGCTTCAATCATTTGGCGGGTATTGCCGACTTGAAGTTGTAAATGTGCTTGAGGCTGAATTTGTAAGAAATCTGCCATGAGGTCTGGCATCAAGTAGTCACTGATGGTTAGGGTCGCACCCAAACGCAGATCAATACTTTGTAGTTCGCCTTTGGCTGCTTGTTCAAAAGCTTCACAGCGCCCTAAAATTTCCAAAGCTTGTGGCAATAAAAAACGACCCAAGTCATTCAATTGCAAGCGTTTACCAAGTCGGTCAAACAGTGGAGCACCGAGACCATCTTCGAGGTCTGCCAATGCCATACTTGCTGCACTTTGAGTAAGTTTGACAGCATCACTGGCTTTGGTAACGGTACCTTCTTGAGCGACTGCTACAAAAACAGCCAACTGGCGTAAAGTCATGCGCATGAATCAGGCCTTAACATTTAAAAAATATTAATAAATTATGCTGTCATGCTAACATGAGCACAGTCTGTCACGCCACGTTCAAATCATGTCAATTGAAAAATTTAGCTTAGAAAAGGTTTTATCTGTACACCGTTGGACCAATACTTTGTTCAGTTTTACCATGACACGTCCTGCGCATTTTAAATTTACCGCTGGTCAGTTCGCACGAATCGGCTTGAAAGTGGGCGATGAATTGGTGGTTCGTGCCTATTCTGTGGTGTCGTCACCCTTTGATGAAACTTTAGAATTTTTCTCTATCGTCGTTCCAGATGGTGCGTTTACCTCGAATTTACAGCATCTACAAGTGGGTGATGAGCTGTATTTAGAAAAAGTCCCTTATGGCTTCCTTACCTTGGCACGTTATCAGTTGCCATTGCCGAAGGACTTATGGCTGTTGGGGACAGGAACGGGTCTTGCACCATTTTTATCAATGCTACAAGACTTTGAAACGTGGTCTAAATACGAAAAAATTAATCTAGTCTACAGTGTGCGTACCGTATCAGAATTGGCTTATATCGAGCGTATTCAAGAAATCGCCGAGACCTTTGGTGAAGGGCATACGGGTTTTAAATTTATACCTATTGTGACACGTGATCCAAATGCACCGCTGCATGATCGTTTACCAGTTTTAATTGAAAATGGCGAGCTAGAACAGGCGGCGGGCTTAGCGTTTAATGTGGAAACGACGCATGTCATGTTGTGTGGTAATCCACAAATGGTTGATGACACCAAGGCAGCATTAAAGGCGCGTGGTTTGACCATGAACCGCCGTGGTGAAGGTAATATTGCTGTAGAAAACTATTGGTAAGGTGCCATGAAAAAAAGCTCATCGATGGATGAGCTTTTTTATTTTCGGAAAATAAATAACTGATGTTATGCATGCAAAAGTAATTTTGCATTTTTAAAATGATTGTTAAGCCAATTCGACGGAGTCTTACATCAAGGGAATGAATAAAGTGATTAGCCTTCGGCTGGAGGTACTCTTACGAAGCACGCTTCTCATTAGGCAAAATGAGAAGCGAAGCTTCGCAAGGAAACCATCTTGCGGAGCAGTGCTCCTCACCGCAAAACTCGTTCACTAGCGTCTAATTATCTAAAGTATCGCAAAAACATTTTTGATTAGAAGAATTCCTATCTCAAACACTTGCGGATGACGTTACCGCGTATCGTACTTTTATTTGAATCAAATTACGCTTCTGATGTTACTTCGTAACATCAGTTAAATAAACGTTTTGATGTTAATGCAGAATTTTATTTAAGAACTGCTGCGCTCGTTCACCACGAGGAGCATTAAAGAAATCATCTTTGCTGCAGTCTTCTACAATTTTTCCTTGATCCATAAAGATCACTCGGTCTGCAACCTGACGAGCAAAGCCCATCTCATGGGTTACACACATCATGGTCATACCTTCTTTGGCAAGACCCACCATTACATCAAGCACTTCGTTAATCATCTCTGGATCAAGTGCCGAAGTTGGTTCATCAAACAGCATGGCAATCGGGTCCATACTGAGCGCACGTGCAATGGCAACACGTTGTTGCTGTCCACCTGATAACTGTGCAGGAAATTTAGCGGCATGCGCACTCAAACCCACACGATCTAAATAAGCCAAGCCTTTTTTCTTGGCTTCGGCTTCTGATCGACCCAAGACTTTAACCTGCGCAATGGTCAGGTTTTCGGTAATGGATAAATGTGGAAACAATTCAAAGTGCTGGAACACCATACCGACACGACTACGCAATTTATTTAAATCGGTTTTTGGGTCATTAATGGAAATACCGTCGACTAAAATCGTACCGGCTTGAAAAGGCTCAAGTCCATTGACGGTTTTAATGAGCGTTGATTTGCCTGAACCTGAAGGTCCACACACGACAACCACTTCACCTTGTTTAATTTGAGTCGTGCAATCGGTAAGCACTTGAAAATCTTTATACCATTTACTGACATTTTGGAGGTCAATCATCGTTTTTTGATCGGTCATACACTTAACCTCCGTTGTAATTTTTTAACTGCATAGGTAGCGATCATACTAATAGTGAAATACACCAAACCAGCAAACAGAATGTATTGAGTTAACAATGACATAAGGTCGCCTCGAACATAGTTGGTGCGGAAAAAGTCTAACAGTCCGATGGCATAAACCATGGTTGAATCTTGGAACAGAATGATGGTTTGTTGTAAGAGAAGTGGCGTCATTTTGCGAAAAGATTGCGGCAAAATAATTAAGCGCATTGCTTGGCTATAACTCATACCGAGAGCATAAGCTGCAGAAGTTTGACCTTTAGGAATTGATTGAATCCCGGCACGGACAATCTCTGAAAAGTAAGCCGCTTCAAATAGCATGAAGGCCACGATACTCGAAACGAGGGCAGTATCAATCGTCAGATAGTTACCGGTGATCCCTGTGTAGATAAAGGGTACGGCAAAGTAGAACCACATCAGCACCAAGAGCAAAGGAATAGAACGAAAGAGGTTCACATAGCCTTTAGCAAAAATATTAAATGCCTTAATCGAGGACAGGCGCATCAACGCCAATAAAGTCCCAATAAAGACACCACCAATGGTTGCCGTGATCACCACTTTGAGTGTGATGCTGAAACCATGCCATAGCGCAGGGCCAGACGCTTGGAGGTCTTGAATAAAAGAACTGAGCCATTCCATTATTTATCTCCTGCAATTAAGCCAGGAACGCGTAGGCGTTTTTCCAGAAAATTCATGAAACCAATTAAACAGATGTTGATCACGATGAAAATAATGGTGACGTAGGTATAAATTTCGATGGTGTTTTGCGTGTATTCACTGATGGTTTTCATCTGTGAAATGATTTCTGCGACACCGACCAAAGACGCAACTGAGGTGTTTTTGACACAGTTGGTCAACTCAGAGCTCAGTGGTGGCAAAATCGTGCGGAACGACTGCGGTAAGATCACATAGCGATAAAGTTGAGTCGTGCTAAATCCCATGGCATAACCAGCATTGGTTTGCCCCAAAGGAAGCGCTTCAATACCTGTCCTGACTTGTTCACAGACCCGTGCAGCTGTAAAAAGACCCAAACCGACACTTGCAGAAATTAAGGCGGTCGTATTTGCTCCAAGGTCATTCATCCACCAGCTTTTAATCGCAGCAGGGAGGAAGTTAGGTACAACATAGAACCAAATAAACAGTTGAATCAATAAGGGTACATTTCGGAAAATAGTCACGTAGGCCGTACCAATACCTCGTGCTACAGGACTCGGTAGGGTACGCATAATACCCAAGATGCTGCCGAGCACCATCGCAATGCTCCATGCCACCAAAGCGATGACAAACAGCCAGCCGATTCCAATTAAAATCCAATTCAGGTAGGTCGAATCACCTACACCAGTAGATTGGAACAGCACACCCCAATTCCAGCTATAATTCATAGGAACTCCCTATAATGAGCTTAAGCCAAAATCCGTTTGGCTTAAGCATCTTTAGAATGTTTAGGGAAAGTTATTCGTCACGGTCATGTGGATTGCTAATCAATGCTTTTAATTGATCAGACATCGGGAAATTCAAATTGATATTTTTTGGTGGAATTGGCGTTTGGAACCATTTTTTATACATGTCATTGATTTCACCAGAGCTATAGGTCGCTTTGATTGCATCATCAACCACTTGTTTAAAGCCAGTATCGCCTTTACGTAGCATACAACCATAAATTTCTTGAATCGGTGCTGTACCCACGATTTCCCATTTATTTGGATCTTTGGCTTTCGATTTTTCACCCGCCAGCAAAATATCATCCATCATAAATGCCGCTGCACGACCATTTTGTAGCATGAGGAAAGACTCAGCGTGGTCTTTGGCAGAAATGACTTCACCAATACCTAACTCTTTTTCATGTTGACGAATATAACGCTCAGATGTAGTTCCTGCCGTGGTGACTAATTTTTTACCTTTAAGGTCAGCGAAGTCTTTAATCCCAGAGTCTTTTGCAGTAAGTAAGCGTGAACCCACTTCAAAGAAACCTGTTGAGAAATCAACTTGTTGTTGGCGTTCTTTATTGTTGGTGGTTGAACCACACTCTAAGTCGACGGTGCCATTAGAAACTAATGGAATTCGGTTTTGGCTGGTCACTAAGTTATAACGGATTTTTAAATCGGGAAGATTTAATTGTTTTTTTACTGCTTCAACTACTTTTAATTGAAGATCATGCGCATAACCCACAGGTTGATTTGGATTATCTGCGATATATGAAAATGGAATCGATGAATCGCGATAGCCTAAAACAATCGTGCCGGATTTTTTGATCTTATCTAAAGTCCCTGAGTCAGAAACAGCAGCTTCACTTCCTGCAGCTTTATCCGTTGTAGGTGCTTTATTGTCACTACATGCGCTAAGCCCTAAAGTGAGCGCACTTGCACAGAACAAAGTTGCTAAATGTTTTTTTGACGTCATCGTTAAAACTCCTTTTACCCTGATTTAATATCCACTTTTTATGATCTTGTTACGTATTTAGTTTTATTGCTCTGTTTTTAAGAATGTTTCAACAATAAAAAAGAGATCATTTTCTACATCTTAGGTGATAAATCGAACAAGGCTCAAGCAAAATTTATTGCCGAATTGTTACTAAGAAATGGGATACGTTATGAACATTTTTTATAAGTAAATTTGTTGTAAGTTGTTGAATATCATTTAAATTAATTTGATTGTGAAATAAATCATTAAAATAAAAGGGCATAAAAAAACCTCCAGATGGAGGTTTTCGGGATTAAACTTTAGTTTAATCTCCGTGTTAATGCACAAACATATCCATAAATTCACGAATTTCTTGAATCGCTGTGTCTACGTCTGAAGTCAACCAAGTCGGTTCAAAAAAGCCAGCATAGTGCTCCAGTCGATCTTGGGGAACAACTAAGCGAATCGGGCATTCTTCTTCGAGCAAGCGCCAAGGAATAATAGGCACTTCATTATCTAAAAAAGCCGCAATATTTCGAATATCAATCACCATCGCATTGATGCATTCAGGGAATGGCATCACTGAAAACTCTTCAGTACGTCGGCGGAAATATTCCAAATCACCCCATTTCAACACATAACTTGGCTTACTAAATTCAATAATGCCAATAAGATGCTGATCACGAGTGTAATGAAGGGAACATTGATGAGTGACGTCAGTGTCAAGATCAAGCGTTACACCTTGTTGATGGTACGCCATAGATTTGATAACAGGTGAAAAATAAGGTGCATGATTATAGCTCATTTCATTCATCAAAAGCAGAGAATTCCATCTAGCTCAAAAAAGCATTTATTTTTGCAACACTTGATACTCTGAAAATGAATACGATTGAAATGGTACATTCATTTCATGCTCCGATATTTTTACCTTAGCGATTGATTTTAAATCTAAAAATCAGTCATCTATTTAAACAGCAAGACGGATGTAAATTGAACTGATCTTTCAAGTTACATGTTTTCACGGATTGTAATTGTTCTTCACACAACAAAGGATATTGTATTGTTAGTATAAAAGTGAACGACGAACAACAAAATAGCGAGGGGAATATGACACACGATTTTAATAAACCGCCCCATACCACCAGCGCAGAAGAAACAACACAAAAAAAACGTATCCCAGTGTATATGCTAATTTTAGTGGGTATCTTCTTAATCGCGTTATTGTTTTATATGTTTGCAGATATGAAACCGTCTGCTTCGGATGCACCACCTGATCATCCTGCACCGAATGCACAAACTGCAACTGCCAATGATACGACTAGCGGTACAGCGGGGGATGAAGCTGTTGCCAATGATTCAAATACTGCAACTGCGACAGATCATTGATGATAAATACATGAGTCAGATTTACATGATTGCAAGATCTGAACCTTAAGCATCTCATCAGAATGACACAAATAAAGCCTTGGTTATGCCAAGGCTTTTTTACATTCAATTGTGAGCTTTTGTTGGAGTTATGCATACTTTGGTTGATTAAAAAATACGCAAAAACTAAGGTGGAAAAGAAAGCTCAAGTTTAAAGCACCAATGCTGTGTGATATCGCGGCATACGTAAAAATGCACATAACAACAGATCATGTATAACAATGAGGGCGAACGTATGAATGATTATCTGGGTGGTCCGCGTGGCCGTTTTGATGCCATGTATTATTGGGAACAGTTTCACCCCATTTTAAGTGCAGTAGCAATTCTCCTGATTGGTTGGGTCATTGCTTTATTGATTGCTGCTGGCGTCAAAAAAGTTCTGCAACAATTAGGTACAAATCAAAAACTTTCAAATGCAACTGGGCACCGTTCCAATGTTGAAAATATAGTCTCCAGAGTAGTGTTCTGGATTATTTTGATCATTGCCGTCATTGGTGCGCTCAATGTGCTGAATTTGACCAGTGTCAGTGGCCCATTCAGTAATATGATTCAGCAGTTCTTGTTATTTATTCCACAGCTCTTGGCTGCGGTAGCCGTGGGTTTTATTGGTTGGATCGTGGCGAGTTTGGTCAAAGTCGGTTCAAAAAAACTGCTTGATAAAACCCAACTCGATGAAAAACTTAGTTCTGAGGTTGGCGTCAGCCCTATCAGTCAAAATATCAGTGAAATTGTATATTGGCTGATTTTGTTACTTTTCCTACCGATTGTTTTATCGATCTTGGGTTTGAACGGTCTATTGTTCCCAATCCAAAATATGGTCACTGAAGTTGTTTCTTATCTTCCCAATATCTTTATTGCCGGTGTCATCGTCTTTGTGGGTTATATTTTGGCGAAGATTGTACGAGGCATCGTGGAAGGCTTGGTGAACAGTTTAAGCCTGCAGCAGCAAGTCGAAAAAGTGGGCATGTTCAAAAACGCAAAACTTGCTCAAGTATTGGGTAATTTCGTCTTTGCTATAGTTATTATCACTGCTTTAATTGTGGCTTTCGAAGCACTTGGTATCGAGGCGATTTCTCAGCCTGCAACAGCCATGTTGCATGAGATCATGTATGCGATACCGAACATCATTGCCGCAGGTTTAATCTTAATCTTGGCTTATGTGGTATCACGTTTTGTGGCACGTCTAGTGGTAGATGTGATCTCGGGTACTGGTGTCGATGCTGTACCAGAAAAATTAGACATTCAACGCTTTTTGGGCAATACCAAAGTGTCGGATGTGGTCGGTTGCCTGATCGTATTTTTCACCATGCTGTTTGCGGTATCTGAAGCCGCTAACCGTTTAGGCTTTGAACAAATCAGTGCCTTGATTGCCATGTTTATCCAGTTCGGTGCAAGTATTTTACTTGGTGCCGTGATCTTGGTGGTGGGCTTCTGGCTTGCCAATATTGTGGCAAATGTGGTGCAACGTGGGGAATACAACAGTTCACGTTGGTTAGGTAATTTGGTTCGTGTGCTGATTATGGGCTTGGTTGTCGCCATGGGCTTACGTGCCATGGGTATTGCCGACTCGATCGTAAATTTGGCCTTTGGTTTAACCCTCGGCGCGGTCGCAGTTGCTTTCGCTTTGGCCTTTGGTTTGGGCGGTCGCAATCCAGCAGAACGATTGTTATCAGATCTAATTGATAAAGCAAAACGTGAAGCCAACGAACCGAATCCAGTTCAAGAACAGGCGAAGGCAAAAACCACTTTTAATACGCCAACATCGTCTGCAGCGAGTCCAACGCCATCAACATCTGTGATGACTTCTGAAGTGAAAATCGACGATGGCTATCCAAACATTCAACAGGCTGCACCCGGCGTCAGTGAAAAAGAAACGGCCACGCCAGATCAGTTGGATGTAAACCCAAGTGATCAACCACAAAATAATCCATTTGGATCGACAGGCGAGGCTGAAAAACAGGTCGATGCACCTTCGGCACCTGTAACCCCGCCAAAACCAAATGATCCAAATTAAACTATTCTGTCTTTTAAAAATCGGCCACGTTTATGTGGTCGATTTTAATGCTTTATAAGGAATATTGTATGGCAAAAACACCGAATAAATTTTTAGCCCCAGTGATTATTGCTGGGATCACAGTTGGTTTTTTGGCAAGCGCACGACGCTTTATTTTTGCAAAATCAAAACGCACTGATTTGGAGCAGACAGAACAATCACCGCCAAAAAAGTGAAAAAATTATACCAATCAGTCCAAAAATAATGATTGAAATTTACTCGAAAATTGGTATTTTAAGTAATAGTGATATATAGAATATTACTTAAAATATAAAAACTTAGGATTCATATTGCTGTCATGAATGACACTTATGATCCGTGCAAAGGAATGGCAAAATGGGGGTAATTTCAATGCTCAATACTTTAGTATCGACACTCAAACAAACCGCAAGCGTGCAACCACAACATATTTCAGTTGCCGTTGAAAAAATGGATATGACAATTCAACGAACTTCGTCGTCGTCAGTATCATTATTTAAAACCGACTATCTTGAATAAGTCAGATCGGGCAAGAAAAAGGGCTGAATGAATCAGCCCTTTTTTTATGCAGAGATCTTCTGCAGGTTATATTTAATTAATTCTATGTCGAGATCAGACGTATTCAGAAGCGGCATGCGCAGAAGCCCATGCCCATTGGAAGTTGTATCCACCTAAATGACCTGTTACATCAAGTACTTCGCCAATAAAGTACAAACCTTTCTGTTTTTTACTTTCCATGGTTTTTGATGAGACTTCAGTGGTATCGACACCACCCAGTGTAACTTCAGCAGTACGGTAACCTTCAGTGCCTGATGGCTTCACTTCAAAGCTTTCCAGACGGCTTGCAATGAGTTCTAGTTTTTCATCACTGATATTGCCAATGGCTAAATCAGCTTGTTCAGGCCAAATCAGATTTTGTAATTCCACAACCACGCTTTTCGGTAAGTGTTCATTGAACAGTGTGCGCAGTAACACTTTCGGTTGACTAGATTTCTTAGATTTGAGGAAATCTAAAACATCTAAAGTTGGCAGGAAATTGATATTAAAACGTTGACCGACATCCCAGTAGTTTGAAAGCTGCAATGAGCTTGGGCCACTTAAACCACGGTGAGTAAAGAGTAAAGCCTCAGTAAAACTATTTAACTCATTCGATAACGTGGCTTCAACAGCATTGCCGCTCAAGCGAGTGGTTACTTCTTTAAAACTATCTGAGAAAGTGAAGGGTACTAAGCCTGCGCGAGTGGGGTAGACGGAATGTCCGAATTGTTTGGCAATTTCATAGCCAATTCCTGAACCACCTAAAGTAGGAATAGAAAGACCGCCACTGGCAATAACCACCGATTCTGCTTCAAAATAGCCTAGATTGGTTGCCACTTGAAAGCCTTGTTCTGGTAAGGCATTGACTGCTTTTACTTCACAGTTGGTTTTAATATCTACCAAGCCTGTTTTGTCACACTCTGCCAATAGCATGGCGAGAATTTCTTTTGCACCATTTTGGGTAAATAACTGCCCATGTTTGCGCTCTTCGTACTCAATGCCATATTCGCAGACCATACCAATGAAGTCCCAGTTGGTATAGCGAGTTAATGCTGAAATAACAAAGTGTGGATTATGTGAAATATAATTTTCTGGTTCGACATACAAATTGGTGAAATTGCATTTACCACCACCAGACATTAGGATTTTTTTGCCAACTTTATTGGCTTTTTCAACTACCAAAACTTTGCGTCCACGCTGCGCCGCTTTAAATGCCGTCATTAAGCCTGATGCGCCAGCACCTAAAACAAGGACATCATATTGATTTTGCGACATGGTAAGTTTCCGCGTGGAAGAAAGGACGCAGGATTATACGCTTTTTAGCGCTTCGGTTGAACCTTTCAAGCGACCTTGTAGGCCACCAGTATGGATCACTAAAACACGTTGATGGCTTGTAATCTGACCCCGCTCAATCATGCTGAAAATACCTCGCAACATTTTAGCCGTATAAACCTGTTCTAATGGGATCGCATAGCGATGTTCAAAGTCTTGCATAAACTGTAAAAGTTCCGGCGTTGTTTTGGCATAGCCGCCACAGCAAAATTCATCACTGATGTTCCAATTGGTTTTCTGCGTCAACTGAGCAACATCGTCGCAAAGAAAATTACCTTTGAGCGCAGAAAAGCCAAGAACATGTTGGTGTTCAGCACTGGCTTCGATCAAGCCTGTTATGGTTCCACCTGTACCGACTGCACAGCAGATGAGATCAAAATTTTGTTGATTTTCATGGCTTAAGATTTCCATACAGCCACGGATTGCCAATGCATTGGTTCCACCTTCAGGAATGACATAATGTTCGGGAAATTCCTGTCGTAATTGCGCTAAAGCGTCAACTTGTTTCATTTCCCGATACTGTTGGCGTGTGACAAAATTGAGCTGCATACCAAACTGTTCGGCGGTGGCTAAAGTAGGATTTCGGGCTTGATGTTGTAATTCTTCCCCACGGATGATGCCTAGACTACCGAATCCAAATAAATGTGCGGCAAATGCGGTGGCTGCAATGTGATTTGAATAAGCACCACCAAAGCTAAGCACCTGTTTAAATCCTAATTTCTGCGCCTCAATAAAATTGTATTTAAGTTTATAAAATTTATTACCCGATATTTGCAGGTGTACCAAGTCCAAACGCTTAATACACAAATCAACCCCTTGATATTGAATAGTCTGCTCAGGAATGGCGTGGGCGATAGATTCAAACATGCTGGTAATCGTTATCTTGGTGGTTGGAGGTCAAATAGGTAGGCATTGTAAAACGGGAGGTGCAGAAGATGAAATCCTTTACATCTTGTATTGTTCAACTTTGCTTATAGTACTTCACTGCCAGCGTCCGCTAACTATCAACATCAACTAACTAGCAACATCTACGGAGGTGACGACAGACATACCGGGTCTTAAGTTTTCCAAACCTTGTTGATTGGGATCAATCGCAATTTTCACGGCAATGCGTTGCACGACTTTGGTGAAATTTCCTGTGGCATTGTCAGGTTTCAATACACTAAATTCAGAACCAGCCGCAGGGGAGATTTGCTCAACTTTGCCATAAAATTTTTGATGTTTCATGCCATCGACGCTGAACCACGCTTTTTGACCAATATGCATATCTGCAATTTGCGTTTCTTTAAAGTTGGCAGTCACCCAGCGCTGCTGTGGAATCAAATACATCAGTTGAGTGCCTGCTGCAACGTATTGACCAATCCGCGGGCTCACTTCACCTAGCTGACCATCCATAGGCGCTACAATCGTGCTGTAGTCTTTGGTGGTCACAGCCTGATCAAATTGTGCTTTGGCACTATTTACTTGTGCTTTAAGCCCCGTCGCTGCAACTTGTGCGGTTTTGAATGATTCTTTGGCAACCAGTAAATTGGCTTCTGCTTGATGAAGTTGGGCCAAACTATTTTTTGCATCTGCAGTGGCTTTGTCTTGTTCCGTTTTCGACGCAGCGCCAGTATTGCCGAGTTGTTGGTAGCGCGTCATTTGTGCAAGGGCTAATTCATAGGCCGCACGTGATTGGTCCACTTTCGCTTCGGCTGCCGTAATATCCGCTCTGCGTTGTTTAATGGCCTGGCTTTGATTGGCAAGCGAGTTCTGTGCTTGTTCCACCCCAGATTCAGCTTGTGTGACTTTTTGATCATAGGTCGTTGCATCGATATGCATAAGCACTTGACCTTTTTTCACATGATCAAAATCCGTCACCAAAACATCTTTCACATAACCATTAATTTGTGATGAAAGCACCGTGGTTTTGCCTTTGACATAGCTATTTTCAGTCGACTCGATACTGTTATGAAATGGACCAATCCGCCACGCCCATAAGATCAGTGCAATCCCCAACAAGAGGATAATCAACATGAAAATCAGGGTACGCTGCGGCGTAGAAATAAGCTTGCTCGATGGCGCAGGCATAGCGGTTGCTGTTTGTGGTTGCTGCGGTGCTGCTTGCTCAGTGGGTTTATGGTCTTCGGTCATGGTGTTCTCAATATCAATTAGGTCATTTGGCGGTTGCTTATGTTGTTTAAGTCGGGAAAATTTTAACTACTATCCGTGCGTTGCTGTTGGCGTAATTGATATTTATTTTTGCCCATCAGCAATAAACCCCAAAGCAACAATAAAACGGCGAATATGCCATTTAAAAAAATCACATCGTTATAGGCTCGAACTTGGGCTTCTCGTGTGATGGTTTGATTAAGGCTACGTATGGCTTGTTGTTGATCTAAATAGGGGTCTAAAGAATATTGATGCGCAATTTGAGCCAATAGTTGTAGGCGCTGTTCCACTATAGGTGAGGTTTGCGATAAATCATTATAAATCTGTGCCTGATAGGTTTGGGTACGCATTTGCTGGTAGGTCGAAAAGAACGATGAACCGACGAGTCCCCCAAAGGTTTGCGTTGCAGAAAACAGCACGATAAACGTCACCATGTGAGATGGGCCTTTTTGTAAAGCACTGACAATGCCTGTAAGCAAAAGTGGGCCAATAAACATGCCACTGGCAAAGCCCACCAAAAACTGACTCCAATAAAAATCATGTGGTCGTACATCACTGGTCAGATGGTAATCCAGTGCACAGGCAAAGAGCACGAGACCTGCTGCACCGAGCAGATGAAGCACAATTTTTTCTTTGGAAAAGGTCAGGGCACTAAACACTGTGCCTAAGACAATTCCGATCAGCACAACGGTATAAAAAGAAACGAATTGGTCGGGTCCAATGCCCATGGTTTTCAAAAAATTCACGGCCGCATAGCTTTGTTCTGACATGAGAAAGCGAATGGCAAAGGCACCGATAATAAAACTCACGGTAGACGATGTTCCGAGCCAGCGTGTGACAATCAGTGGATTGACCCGAAAATGTTCATAGGTCAGACCAACAACTAAAAGAATCAAAGCGGCGATGAGTAAATAGGCCAACCATTCAGCTTCAAACCACCAAAGAATCGGGCCTTGAGTCAACACGATACATAGCAAAGCAAAGCCGGGTGCCAATAATGCAAAGGTGAATAAATCTTGCTTTTCAAACACTTCTATACGTAGGCTTCGTGGCAGTTTTAGAGAGACCACCATCGCCAAACAACATAAGGCTAAACCTAATTCAAAGGTATAGAAAATAGACCAATCATTTACATCGACCAGATAGGGCGACATGATCCATGCCAGCGGTATCCCCAACTGCTGAAAGCCTAAAGCTAGATAAAGCCCACGACCAAAATGAGCACGTTTAAAGGCTTGCATGATGTAATACATCCCAAGCGAACTGAGTGGAGCTGCAAGTAAGCCGCTAATCACCCGTGCAAAAATTGCCATTTCATAGGTATGGACAAATAAATGCAGCAGCATCACCGCGATAAATAAGACCAAACCAATTTCTGAAAATAGCCTAAGTCCATATTGTTGACGGGCTTTAAATAAGATCAGGTTGGAGCTGACATTGGCCATAACAAATGCCGCAGGGATCCATGCCGCTTCTGAAGGCGTTAAGCCATATTCACCTTGTAGAAGGGGTAAATTTGCCGTAATGAATCCATTACTTAAGCTGCCCGAGATCGCAACAAATAAACCGATAAAGAAGTATAAAAAACGCTTATAGGTCGGATGTGCAATCGCAGCGGGAGAGCCGGGCAGGGTCGGTTTTTCTTCGGGTGTCCAATCCGGAGCAGGTTCCAATAAACGTGGAGATTTGGACATGACGTATTACCCGCAAATACCATGTAGTAAAAACTCCACGGCACGTTTGGCGAGTTTTTCCTGATCTGCTTCGGTATGGCCTTGCAAAGCTGCACGCAAAATAGAGGTGACCATGGCATAGTCCGCCGGTTTAAAGTCTGCTCGACAGCGACCATTTTGAATGGCCTGATCAATCATCGGTTGTAATATGGCATCACGTCGTTGGTATATTTCAACCATGGCAGGATCATCCCGATCGATCACACGCCAATATTCCATTAAAGCCGTGAGATAGGGAATATTATAAATATGGTCTTGAATGAGGCGAATAAATCCATCATCGAACTGTGCATAATTAAGCGCACGCTGTTCAAGTCGGTTCAAGGCAGCTTGCATTAAGGCGAGTACCAACTCACGACGGTCATTAAAATTACGATAAAACGTCGCACGTCCAACTTGAGCCTGATTGATGATGAGTTGTAAAGGCGCATTGATCCCGTGAATACGGAATACCTCAATCGCAGCTTCTAAAAGCACTTCTCGGTTTTGCGCAGCGAGTTGTTGACGTGTGGACATTATTCTTTGACATCATCATTCTAAATTTATCTAGCTATTAAACGGACAAAAGTGTCCGAAGTAAAATCGTATTCGATAGCAGTTTTGTAACTTGTCTTCTATGTGGTTATAAGAAAATGAATAAATTATTTATTTTAAAAAGAAAATATTTTTCTATCGGCATCAATCTGCATCCGCATTGGAAAGACCGCCGAGACATAATTCCTGACAATTGACCCTAAATCGGCAGATAAATAAGGTGAATATCTGCACAAAAATGCTATGCTGAATTTATAAGCAAGATAATTATAAAAATGGAGGGCATCCAATGAGCAAATTAAGTCCGGCTGTGCTGTCTATGCTGTGCCTGTGCGGTTTTTGGATGGTTGGCTGTGATACGACTGACGAATTGCATCGTCCTCAAAATGAACATCGCACTATGATCATTGGTGGTGTCCCTGTAAATGACCATGACTATAAATTACCCCGTGAGGATGTTGCACTCAATGAAGCCGCTGCGGATGACGACTAGCAGATAGATCCGTCAAAAATAGGGTGGACATACTGTCAGTACACGGTAGTGAGACGTGACATGTAAAGAGTCACAGATGCAGTGTGATACGTCAGATGTGTGAACATTTTGAAGTAGACGTCTTACTTCTGCAGTTTTGTTTGTTGAATTAAAGCCTTACAAACATTTAAAAAGGCTCTGTACTCGCCCAGTATGCCCGAACTGGAATGAACCGCGGTTCAAATGCTTAAATCAGGTCAATCTATCAGGTCAATTTGCCAATTTGATGCCTGAATTTCTAAGTTATTTTGTCTAAGTTGCTGACTAATGCTATCGGCCTGTTTTTGTAAATCTGCCACTGCAATGGTTTTAATCCAACGGATTTCACTCGAGCTATAACGACCATTTTCACGGCGTGAGCTGTCGATTGCTTGTTGCAAGATACGATGCTGTTGGGTCAATAAATCACGTTCATTGAGGACCGAAAGCATGCAGCGTCCTGAACTGGTTTTAGCCTGTGCGTTGGTGGCGTGAATCTTTTCAATTAAGCCATAAAGTTCTGTATTTACGGCAAATGCTTCTTGAATTAAAGCATTTGGTTCTTCGCTAGGTGCATCACCTTCTTGAATGAGCACGTTGTTATTGATTCTTTGTTGCAGCGAGGCCAATTTTGTTTGTAAGTCACTGCGTAAAAGTAGGGCTTCAGCTAATTTCATTGTCTTGATATTAATTTGTACTTTTAACGATCATGCGATGGATTAATGCGGTATTCAAGTTATTTATAGTGAAAAATTTGGTCAATTAAAATAAACACTGCAAATTATAGGGAGAAATTCAGAGATTCTATCTGTAAAATTGCCACGAATTTAAGTGAAAACGGTGTGACAGTGGAATCATTTTGGATATTAGGCTCGATTGCGGCAGCACTATTACTTGGTGCAATGAGCCCGGGGCCAACGTCAATTTATGTGGCGAAGAATTCCATTGCGATTTCACGTAAACACGGTTTATTTACCGCTCTTGGTACAGGTTTCGGCGCTGCAATATTTGGGCTATTAGCGGTATTGGGTTTGCAGGCATTTTTATTGGCTGTACCTTCTGCTTATTTGGCTTTAAAAATTTGTGGTGGTTTATATCTGCTTTGGATGGCATTTAAAATTATAAAACATGCCAAAGAACCCATCGAAGCAGGCAATTCGAGCAGTTCGCAAATGTCACTCCGTCGTGCATTTACCACTGGTTTAATTACTCAGTTGTCGAATCCTAAAATTGCAATTGTGTTAGCCAGTATTTTTACGGCACTTTTACCGAAAGACATTCCGACGTATTTCTACTTTGTATTGCCAGTTTTGTGTTTCTTTATCGATGCAGGGTGGTGCTCATTGGTCGCTGTAGCTTTATCGGCAGAAAAACCCCGCAAAGTTTATTTGAAGTTTAAAGCGGGTTTTGATCGGGCAGCTGGGGCAGTGATGACAGTGCTTGGATTAAAGCTGATTTTGGGGATGAAGTGATTTACAGTTAAGGTGTAAAGAAATATATTAAAATACAATAATTTATTTTTGAATTTTAATATGTCTAATTACATTTCAGAACCTAATAAGCACATTGAAGACTACTTAGACTATTATTTCGATGGAAATAAGAATTTTGAATATGCTGTATTGTTGAATGGAGCATGGGGTAGTGGCAAGACATGGTTTGTAAAACAATATTTAGAAAAGAAAAAAGATCAGGGAAAAAAGATTTGTTATGTGAGTTTAAATGGTATTACTAAGACTTATATGATTGATGAAGCTATTTTTAAAAGTATTCATCCAATTCTTGGGAGTAAAAGTGCAAAATTAGCAGGTCAAATTTTAAAAGGTACATTGAAAGCAACAATTAGAGTTGATTTAGACAACGATGGTAAATCAGATGGAAATATCTCAGGTAGCATTCCCAATATTGATTTACCAGATTATCTAAAAATTAATGATAACTTCGTATTAGTTTTTGATGATTTAGAACGTTGTGAGTTAAAAAAAGAGGATGAACCGTACCGGGTTTGTCGGAGACTTTTTTATTTAAGTTAGGCCACCTGACCTAACGGATTAATCTTATCATAGTACATTGCTTCAAACTCAAAAGGCGATACATAACCCAGTGCACTGTGTACACGCTTTTTGTTGAACCAATCTACCCAATTTAATGTCGCAAGTTGTACATCCGCTAAACCTTGCCAATCTGCTTTTAAATATTCAATCACTTCTGTTTTGTATAAGCCATTCACCGTTTCAGCCAAAGCATTATCGTATGAATCACCTGTCGTACCGACTGATGCTCGTAAATTTGCTGCTTCTAAACGATTGGTATAGCGAATAGAAAGATATTGAACACCTCTATCTGAATGATGAATCACATTCTTAGGCATACCTCGATCGTGCAATGCTTGCTCCAATGCATCGAGCACCATATCTGTATTCATCCGTGTAGATACTTTCCATCCAACAATTGCTCGTGAGAACACGTCAA